>JBGVLR010000208.1:0-39393 GCA_045124375.1 Acetatifactor sp. | reverse complement strand
GTTACTCACCCGTCCGCCACTAACTTAAGAATCACTAGGTTTCATCTTAAGTCCGTTCGACTTGCATGTGTTAGGCACGCCGCCAGCGTTCATCCTGAGCCAGGATCAAACTCTCATGTTAAAAAGTTTGCCTGCCAGTTTTAACTGGCTTTCATTCCGCTTTGCCATTTCTGGTCAAGTTTCCTGAACTTACTGTTTTTTTGGGTCGTGATCCTTCTTAACAGAAGTCTCACTCGTTCTTGATACGATTCGTTCGTATCCTCTGAATAAATCCAGAGTCGTCATCCAAGTTGCTTGGCTGACTATTTCTCTTGGAATTTTCAGGGTTGCATTACTGTTTATTTGTCAAGGTACTGTTTGCTGTTGTGTTCCGCAGCAACTCTGTTATCTTATCACAGGTTTTCTGTTTTGTCAACAACTTTTTTAAATTATTTTTCGCTGTTTTTTTCAGGCGCTTGTCCGAATCATCTCAGCGGATTTTTATTTTATCACATCACTTGTAATCTGTCAACAACTTTTTTCAAGTTTTTATCTTTTACCAAAGTTGATGATTTTCACAAGTTCCAATAGACACTCCCCATCACCTGATGGCGAAAAAAAAGAAATCTCAATCGCTTAAGATTCTTTTTCAAATCTATTGGTAGTGAAACGGAGAAAGAGGGATTTGAACCCTCGCGCCGCGTGAACGACCTACACCCTTAGCAGGGGCGCCTCTTCAGCCTCTTGAGTATTTCTCCATAATCTGAACTACGTCTCTACCAATATGAAATTGTACGCCTCATTTCGTGACGCAAGAATCATTATACATAAACACAAGACGTTTGTCAATCACTTTTTTTATTTTTTGCAAAATAAAAAACCCGAAGGTCAGGACACTGGTCGATGGCCTAATCTTCGGGCTTTCATGATACATCTTTACTCTTGCTTTATGTTTCTTTGCTTTTCATACTTCTTTCTTGCTTCGCATATTTCCTTCCCGCCTTTCACAGGTCAGAATATTTACGCCAGTTCTTCCGCAATCTTCGCTTCTATCCTGTGCTTCACTTCCGCTGCAATTTCCGTTGTCTTCATATCTTTATATTCTTCATAGTACATAGGAGGAAGATAGTAAAGCTTTACCGTCACGGGACGGATGGATTTCCGATCAAAAGGGACAAAAGAATCAATTAATGCACAGGGCACGATCGGGCACTTTGCTTTCTGAGCACTCTTAAAAGAACCGCCTTTAAATTCCAGCAGTTCATTTCCCTTACGGCTTCTGGTTCCTTCTGCAAAGATTAAGAAGTTCCTCCCTTTCTTTACTTCCTCCGTCATCTGATTGATTACCTGCATGGACTGACGGATATCATTCCGGTCTATGGGAATGGCACCAAGGGCAGCAATTACCTGTTTTAACAGAATGATATTGCTGATTTCCTTTTTAAATACAAAGGAAAAAGGAACCGGACTGGTTGCCAGAAATACCAGCACGTCAAACAGTCCCTGATGATTAGGGAAGAAGACAAAGCCATTCTCTTTCGGAAGATTCTCCTGTCCGTGAACTTCTACAGTAACTCTTCCTGCATGATTGGCTTTACGCGTTACCATCTGAATATATGCAAACGCTGCATCATAATCTACTTCTTTCTGGCTGCCGAACTTCCATATACGATAGAGATAATAGGGCGCTACGTAAATCAGACGAAGCACCATTAATATAATACGTCTCACTTATTACTCCTCCCTGTAGGTTTCGATCGCAGTTTCATACAGGTTGTTGCCCTCACTGTCAATTACGACAATTACAGGAAAATTCTGCACTTCAAGGCGGCGGATTGCCTCTGTTCCAAGGTCATCATAGGCAATTACTTCTGAAGAAGTGATAGATTTGGACAACAACGCCCCGGCACCGCCCACAGCTGCAAAGTAGACTGCTCCATTGCGAATGATAGCATCTTTCACCTCTTTAGTACGCTTTCCCTTACCTATCATGCCTATCAATCCCAAATCCAGTAAAGAAGGCGCATACTTATCCATACGGCTGGCTGTGGTAGGACCTGCCGAACCGATAGGACGTCCTTCTCTGGCGGGGGATGGTCCCATATAATAAATTACATTGTTTCCCATGTTCATTGGCAGCTCTTCCCCTGCCTGTAATGCTTCGTACATTCTCTTATGAGCTGCATCTCTGGCAGTGTAAATTGTACCTGTCAAATATACGTAATCTCCCGCTTTCAAGGAAGATGAGATTTCCTTGTTAAACGGCACCTTAATATGCTTTTCCATATTAGTCTCCATTCTGAATCCTTTATTGTACTCTGTTTCCGGTAATTGCCCTACCCTGGACGCACACTGTGCGTCCCGTATCGACCTTACAACGCATTTTATATGGTTCTGACTGCATGACGGTTGACGTGGCAACAGATATTCACTGCCACCGGCAGCCCTGCAATATGAGTAGGATAAGTGTTGATATTAACTGCTAAAGCCGTGGTAGTTCCACCCAGTCCTCCGGGACCGATACCTGAACGGTTGATTTTATCAAGCAACTCCTCTTCCATTTCCTTCACGTAAGGAATTTCAGAATGCTGATCCACAGGGCGGGTAAGGGCCGCTTTAGCCATCAGTGCACACTTCTCAAAGGTACCTCCGATACCTACGCCTACCACCATGGGCGGGCAGGCATTGGGACCCGCATCTTTAACAGCTGTCAGGATGGCATTCTTCACACCCTCGATTCCGTCTGCAGGTTTCAGCATGAACACTCTGCTCATATTCTCACTTCCGAATCCTTTTGGCGCTACCGTAATTTTTACCTGATCACCTGGTTTAATCGTATAATGAATCACTGCCGGGGTATTGTCTTTCGTATTCTCTCTATAAATAGGATCTTTTACCACAGATTTTCTTAAATATCCCTGCACATAACCCTGTCTGACACCTTCATTGACAGCTTGCTCAAGGGAACCTCCCTCAAAGTGAACCTCCTGCCCAATCTCCAGAAAAATAACAGCCATACCTGTATCCTGACAGATTGGTATCATATCTTCTCCTGCAATCTGTAAATTTTCCTGCAGCTGTTCCAGAATCTGCTTTCCCAGAGGCGCTTTTTCTGTCTGTACGGCATGACTCATAGCACATTTCATGTCTTCTGACAGGAAATGATTGGCTTCAATACACATTTCCTTTATATGATTGGTAATTTCCTGTACATTTATTGTTCTCATTTTCTTCCTCTATTCTGTAATCTGATTCTTAATCTCTTCCAATTCTTCCTGAGAAGGACTTCCCGGTACCCAGTTGATCGTCTGACCATCATCAACATATCTGGGAATCAGATGCATATGAAAGTGATTTACTGTCTGACCTGCCGCCTCACCATTATTCTGCACCAGATTAAATCCATCACACTGAAGCTTGTCAGTCATCAAAGCTGCCATTTTCTTAGCCAGGACTAACACTTTGGAAGCAATTTCATCCGATAATTCATAAAGGTTGTCTGCATGGTCCTTAGGTAAAATAAGCGCATGACCTTTTGTTGCCGGGCCGAGATCCAGAATTACTTTAAAAGCGTCATCCTCATACAATGCCTTGGAAGGGATTTCTCCATTGGCTATTTTACAGAAAATACAATTATCCTTCGTCATGTTACATTTCTCCTTATTCTTTAATCATATTACATTTCCATACTGTTTTGCATTTCTATATTATCTTGCGTCCTTATTACAATGCTTATATGCAGATTCCATTTTCCGGCGTTTCCACACACACACGACAGTTCCGGCAAGGAAGCCGGTAATCAGGCCCCCGATATGAGCCGCATTATCAATATACGCTCCGGTAAAACCATTATACAGCGATAAAATAATCATCAATACCACCCTCGCAGGCGTAACAGTGGACATCTTTCTCCCGGAGAACAGCACCATCGCAAGCAATACTCCATCCAGACCAAACACTGCACCACTGGCTCCTATGGACATAGCCCAATCATTTGACACAATTTTGTAAAGCAAGGACATCAGGTTCCCGCCGATTCCAGACAGAAAATACAATATTGAAAAGGAAAGATGTCCCATCTCTTTCTCTATCATGGCTCCCATAAAAAACAATATCACCATGTTATTAAAGAGATGTTCAATATCACTATGCAAGAACATTGCCCACAAAATTCTTCCGAATTCGTTATTCATAACGACTTCCCATACACTCAGACCACCAACCGCATACAACCGACTGCCTGTCACAGAACAAATCAGAAAAACAACTACATTAATCAGAACCAGACCTGCGCTTACGAAAGGAAGCTCCCGGTACTTTTTCATTGCCGTTCTCATACCTTTTCACCTTCCAGCTATCAAACAAACCATTTTATCGCATGGTATAAAACCCGTTTAGAAAAATGTACCACTATATGCCCCCTCTCGTCAATATTTATCTATAAAACAGTACCACCTTGCCCAATTTTATCTCATCTTCTTTCTCCATTCTTCTCTTTTCGTAGGGCTGAAGTCTAATTCCATTCTTCCAGGTACCATTGGTAGAATTCAAATCCTCCAGATAAAAGCAGTCTTTCTCTTTTGTAATTCTTGCATGCATTCTGCTCACCGATGAATCCTCCAGTACACAATCTGCTTCATCCTTTTTCTTCCCGATAATAATTGACTTTCCATTCAATTGTAACACTTCTTTTCCGTTTTCATCAAACAGTCCGTTACACTCTTTCGGCTCTTCTCTGTATTCCTCCATATACACAGTTCTTCCAATCTCTTCCCTCTGTTCCTCCAACTGTTCCGATCCACGCGGTACTGCTTTATAAGTTGTCTCTTCACAAACTGCATACCCTTGCATCATTCTTCCTGTCTGAGTATGTATCAGGTCTCTTTCTTCCTTTTGCTTTTTGCGCTTACCATCCAGGAAATATCGGATACCTCTTTTATTCTCTCTGGCAATGTCCTGCTCCTTTTCCGCAACCTCCCGGCTGCCTGGAGCCTCCGTCATCATTTCATTTGTCGATACTTGTCCCGTCTGATATGTCTGCTGTCTCTTATCTGCCTCGGCTCTGGCTCCTGCAGGCTGATCTGCTATAATTCTGCCCGTCGTAACTCTGTCCGACGCAAATCGGTCTGCCGCAGATCTGTCTGTTGTGAATCTGTCTGTTGTGAACCTGTCTGCTGTGTATCTGTCTGCTGTGTATCTGTCTGCTGCGGAGCGCCCCGTTTCCGGCTTATCCGTTTTGATCTTACTGACAGTGCTTTCCACTTTCTCTTCCTGTGAAGCTTCCAAAAGCTTGCCATCCTCAAAAATTTTCTCAGTCAGATAGACATTTCCCAAAAGTCGGAACTGCTCATGCATTTTATACACGCATTCTACCAACTCTTCATCTTCATAATCAATGTGTTCTACCAGATAATCCAGCAGTTTATCAAACCCGCTTTCTTCCTCGTAATATGGCACGTACAAAAAGTAAAATTCATTTTTCTCAAGATCCTGAAATATCTGTTCGGGATACCACAAGAGATTGACATCGTCCAGCAGAAATCGGCTTAGTTCCTGCTTTATCCTGCGCATTCCCCAAAGGAAATCTTTCACCCACTGTCGGCCGATTGCCTTGTGACCATAAAGCTGCGCCACGCTTTGTGTCGAAGAAATGTCATAGTATAAATATGCCTGTCCGTTGATATAACGGAGGCTGCAGGGTAAAAGACCTCTGATGCCTCCTCTTGTCACAATACAATATTGATATCGATTCTCCTCCGGCTTCTTATCCAGAAGTATTCTTTCGTAATTACAGTTCAAGTTTCTAATATATTCACTCTGAATCATCCTCTAGTCCTTTCTTTACTTTTTCATATAAACGAATCCATGATGTGGGTTCTATCTCCCACCTTTTAAAAGTCACTTCAAGCTCCCAGCCATTGCTGTCTGCCCATTTTCTCATATTGCCGAAAGGCACTGCCACACTACCGGCAACTTTAGCTGTAGCTGTTCCGATTCCTTGATTGAGTTCTCTTTCTTTCCAACAAAATGCAAGATATCTGTCTGTACCTCTCTCAGCTAAAACTTCACTTTCTCTCATCACCATCAGCGCTGCATCCTGCTCCAGCAGACATCTGTCGTATCGATAGAACATCCCATAAATCAGAAACACATAAATCCCCAGAACAAGAGGTAATATACAAGCTGCTTCTACTGTAAAATATGCTTTCACCTAGCACCTCCTGCTATAATTGCACCAAAATCACAGCCACTGTGAAAAATGGCAAATATGGAAGGCAGTCATTTCTCCCAACCTTTTTCAATAACAATAAAACTCCGGCTGCCAGCGCAATCAATATCATACTGCAGCCAAAGGCTGCCAACAGCTGCCCATTACTTATCAGGCTTCCCACTATCAAAAGCACCCAGCCATCGGCACTTCCCACCCTGCCGGTAATCAGACAAGCTCCCAGCATTACCAGACCCGGCATCCAGCTAAATAAAAGCCTTTGTCCTATTTCCTGCCACAGTGCAGGCCAAAATTCCTGCCAGTTTCCTGACACTTCTGCAACACCACAGACCGACCAGATGATGGTGCACAGAGCCGCCAGAGTTCCTGCCGCCAGCCAACCTGCCGGCACTTTCCGCAAACGAATATCATAAATACTCAATATTATCAGATATAACACTATTC
The DNA here is from genome assembly GCA_045124375.1 of Acetatifactor sp. Lineage (GTDB taxonomy): Bacteria > Bacillota > Clostridia > Lachnospirales > Lachnospiraceae > Acetatifactor. The sequence continues at coordinate 32,741 of JBGVLR010000208.1, read as the reverse complement.
CTGTTACTTTCACATTATCCTCCATTTATCACTATTCAACTATTTATCCGGAATCTGCTGCACATCTGCTGCAAGGTCTGTAGTTTTCCTCTGCTTCCGCCCTCTCCAACGTTGTTATCGTTCTCTTAAGAGCCGGACATGTAATGGTAAAATGATACTTTGCACCTGTAGGTGTGATATAAACTGTACTCTGGCTGCTGAACTTACCGCAATATTCACAAATAGAATATGGCTGTCCTGCATCATTACGCCTGTTTCCCAGACTGCTCAGCTGTACTGCTTCGATTGTCCGCTTCAAAAAGCTGCAGTTAAGCTTTGCATGGTATACCTGACCATACATAGTCACATAGACATATTCTACAGTCTCCTGTTCATCTTCCTCAACACAATATCCCGTCCATGCTCTGGCATAATAACGGTTTGCCAGCCGGACAGCGGAGAACCCGGGCACCGAGAAATCCGGCGAAACCTGATAAGTCAGTTTCACATCAATACAATCATCCTCCATATAAGAAGACTCCAGGAAATTCAGACCTTTGGAACCATAGGTCAACGGTGAATGATCCAGATAATCCTCCCCTAATTCCTCAACAATTCCCAGATAAAGGGCATAATCGGTGAGTAACGTTCCACCCAACTGGAGCAATTCATTTTCGTCTTCAACCTCATTAAAGACATGTCCTACAACAGTCATTACCTTACCATTTTTCCAAAGCGCTAATTCCAGATTAGAATGCAGCCTTATCATTTCCATGACAGACATGAGATTCATAAAGAAAAACAACAGGAGCGGAATAATCACCGCTGCTTCCACGGTCATACTGCCGGTTCGATCAGACATGGCCAGCGGTATCCCCTTCATGCGTAAGTTTTTTCGCCGACTTCGGGTTAAGTCCGGCTCTTTAGCAGATACATGCAGTGTCAGAGAAGGTTTCTTAGTTAACTTATAATGCAACACAACAGTAACAAATTTACGGATCCACAAAGGGGACACCGCTGTCCACCTCCTTTCGCTTTACAGGTTAATATTTTTTCTTTTTATGTATTGTGACAGTGTATCCATATGCACTCTGTATGGTTACCTCCGCCTCCAGCCGGTCGATACAGCCGTCTATCCGGAAATTTTCATTTCCGGGAGTCTGGCGAATATCCATTTCTACAATATCCATCATCCTGAAAGTCTGCTCTTCCAGAGAGGAAAGTGCCAGCAGAATACGCAGATAATCCTGATATGTAAGCCCTTCTTGTTCCTGTTCTTCTGAGTCCTGTTCTTCTGAGTCCCGTCCACTCGCATTCTGTTCTCCGGTATTCTGTCCTCCTCCGTCCTGTTCCCCTGTGTCGATTCCTTCTGCATTTTTTTCTGTCGTATCCTCGTCAAAAATACCCTTAAGAATGCTGTCCAAAAGTCCATCCAAGTCATAATGCCAGGTATCATCTGACTTAAGCAGTGGTACCTTCTGTCCGGCGAACAGGCATCTGACATCATATATTCCTTCTGCATAGGCCCATCCCAGTAATATGGCAAACTTTACAAGAGAGGCTGCTTCGGGAACAGTCAGAAGTGTGGTAGCTGCAGTAGCTACCGCCTCCGCCGCCGCGCATTTGGTCTCATCTGTAAAGAGATACATGACGGCTGCCGCCCATCTGACTGCACAGATTCGGTAAGTAACGCTTTTCAAATTTTCTGTATCGCTGTTTTTCCCGGCTATAAGATATTCTACCTGATACTGCAGTAAGTCTTCTTCTGATTCTGCCCCGTAATGCCCACAATACCTCATCAGATATTCTTGCCACAACAGACGGTCTATCAGACTTTCCTCCTCTAATGTCCAGTTACCGCTGTTGATTTCTTCTCTCTTCCACCTGCTGCTTACCAGTGTATCGAGATTAATTGTCCTGGAAGATACCTTGTCAGGATCTTCCAGGACCTGCCTCAGGAGCCCTTTCCTTTGCTGCCCTTCTAAGGCTTTCAGCGGGTTCTCGATTTCAACAGTAACCCACTCCTCCCCCACCTGTTTCTCCTCTCCGCTCAGTGCTTCTATCTCTTCTCCGACCGACTGCATCTCCTGTTCCAAGTCTCTCCCCTGTAATCCGTTATCCTCAATAATCTTCAGCCACTCGATGATCTTTTCCAGGAAGCTCAGACCAATTTCATCCTTTACCACCTCGGCCGCCCTTTGCCGGAATACCCTGCCTCCTTCATCCGTAGCAACAGCGGCCTTTTCCACACATAGGTCCAGCGGCTCCATTTTTAAAAGATCTCGATATAACGGAAGGCTGAACAGAAACACATCAGAATCACAATTCTTCTCCAGATATCCCTGCATATGCTGCTCTACCATCTCCATAGACGGCTGCGCAGTTCCGTAGGAAGTATCCACCCAGAACATTCCGAACTGTTTAAGCATCTCTCTGTGATACTCTGCCAGGATACTGTCAGCCGCAATATCCGTAATAATTTCCGCTTCCGCCTGTATAGTGTTGTATCTGACACCTTCAAGCAGCACCAGAAACAGAGAAAGTAGTGCAGTCAAAGACAGAGCCACATACACCGTGAGATAGGCTTCTGCTTCTTTTTTTCTCATATTTTATTGCTCTGCGTGGTAATTTTATTGAAAATATTACTCACCAATTGTGTCAGCTGGGACTTAAAGATAATAACAAGTCCTACCAGCACCACGATTATCAATATAATTTCCACAGTTCCCATACCATCTTCTTCTTTCAAAAAGTGTTTCCAGTTTTTTAACATATTTTTTCCTCCTGTTTTTTACATTGTTCCAAACGCAGGAATCATGATGATCACCATTACGATTCCCAACATCATAACCATCGGTACCAGAAGCTTGGTAGAAGCTTCTTCTCCAATCTGCCTGCTGCGGTTAATCTGTTCTCGTATGGCGTTGTCATTCTCTTCCCGCAGCCTCATTAACAGTGCTGTACTTCCTTTCTTCAGATTCTGAGAAAGCATTGCTCCCAGTCTGATATATTCCTGAACTCCACATCTTCTGCCAAATCTCTCATACGCCTCGGCTTCTGCTATCCCCGTCCGAAGTTCTCTGCAGGTATAAAGGATCTCCTCACAGGCAGGGCGGCTTTCCCCTCCCTCCGCCTGTTCCATGCCATAGTCTTCGGCAATTCTTTCAAAGGCACTCCTTATCGTAAGACCTGCACCCAAATACAATTCTAGCTTATTGATAATCTCAGGATAAGCGTCCTTTATTTGGTTCTGCCTGGCTTGTACCTGTGCATGCAGGTCTTTGTCCTTCATCACGAAAACGATTGCTGCCGTCACAAGTGTCAGCGCCCACAATACCATGCCATAATCTTCCACCTTCTCCGTCCATCGAATCTCTTCGTCCTGCCACTCCCGGGGCAGGAAGTAAATCGGCTCTTCCCTGCTTTCCTTCTCACTCCGGGTCAGGAGTTCTTCCAGTTCCTGATATAACAATTCTTCTTCGCTTAATAACGGCGGTCTGACCGTGATTTCCAGCGTATGTATCCATTCCCACTGGTTGCAGGTTACTACAGCAGTCAGTTCCGCAGACTGACAGACTTCTCCGACCGTCCCGTAGTCGTCCACCACATAAGGATTTGGGCTGGTCCATTCCACTGTAAAAGGATAGCCTTCCAGTGATGTGTCCAGACATAAATCACTCCGTACCTCATCCCAGGAAGTATTCTCTCCAAGTGCTTTCTCGCACATTGCCTCCCAAAAGATACCTTCCAGCTCATCCACTTCTTCCTTATCCGGAATATAACCGCTGATTTCCAGGGAGAACTTCTGCACAGAATACCCTGCCACCTCTGCCTCGAGTTCCACTTTGGAGGGTGCCTGTCTGTAATCGCCTCTGCTTATCTGATTACCCTCTTTTAACAGACTTCTCTCCTGTGCTTGCCAGGATACCAGCACGCCCAAAAGTGTGCCCACAAGAATCATTACCAGAACCAGCGCCAGCTTTTCTACATAATAGCGCTCCACCAGATCATCCACCTGCATTCCGAGATGCAGCTTTTCCATATCCTCTTTCACTTTTTGGGGGATGCGACTGTGTCTGTGGCTGTGACTATATCTGCCTGCTGTGGCAATATTCCGTCCGGTCCTTTGATCAGATGCCATGTGAAAACACCATGACGCCATATGAAGAAAGGGAATAAGCAACCGGGATGTGTCTTTTCGGCTTTCTCCTTGCCTGACAGGCTCTCTGCGGGCCAGCACCCATAGCATCAGATAGACAAGACCAACTGCAATGCCAATCATATACATAACGATTCACCTCCCTATTTCAGCACATCCAGCGCCTTGTCCAGAATCCATCCGGACAGAAAATATGCAGCCAGATATACAATCAGACACACCGTCATAATCACCACTCCGGTAAGATTATGATACAGAGAATCAAAATACCCCTTGTTTGAGGCATCTACATATGCCAGAACGGCAAATGGCATCACATTCATGATATTCCTTTCCATTCTTCTTGCTGCAGTCTGAGTCAAAATTTCTTCCCTGGTCTCCACCATACGATGAATGACATCTGCCGTAGAACGAATGATTTCTGCCATATTGCCGCCACTTTTACGTGCAATGGAAAATACAGATGCAAATTCTTTGATTTGCGCCACATGGCTGCGCTGCCCCAAATCTGACAACAGCTCCTCCAGCGTAATGTTCATAACAAGACCTCTTCGGATCACACTCAGTTCCTGACAAATCATAGACGATTCTCCATACATCATACTCATGTCCGCATAGCTTTCCAGAAATGCATTTTCCACAGAATATCCTGCTTTCATACCGGCTGCAGCAGACTGTGTCATATCACAGAACTGTAAAAGCAGAACCCGCCTGTCTTCCTGTGCCTTTGCCGCACTCCGGCTCTTGCCATACCGGATTCCCAGCAAACTAAGCGGCAGGCATGCCCACACACTACGGTAAAAGAACCAGCTAAGCAGCACTACAATTCCTGCACACTGCACCGCAAGGAGAATCTTTTCCTGTAAAGTCCAGAGATGGATTCCATAATCCCTCCTCTCACTGTTGTCCGGATTCCTCCTTTCCCTGCGGCCTGTCATTGTTTGCCGGAGTATACCGTATACCCGCCATTTGCAGCTTTTTGCCATGAACCAGATCTCCTTTCTTCTGCAATTCTCCTGCCACGCTGCTGTGGACATCACACTCCGGTTCCACGATTTCTTCAAATGTATATAGTGGATTCAACATATACTGATCTCCATCGCAGCCTGCCAATTCTACAATTTCCAATACCCTCCGCGACCGATCCCTGAGTCTTCCCAGGTGGATAATAATATCGATACCTGAAGCAATCTGCTGTCTGATGGCCTGCAGCGGGATCTCCATTCCCATAAGGATCATGTTTTCCAGTCTGGCCAACATATCCCGGGCACTATTGGCATGGCCTGTACTCATGCTGCCTTCGTGCCCCGTGTTCATGGCCTGTATCATGTCCACTGCTTCTGCTCCTCTGACCTCTCCCACCAGAATTCTGTCCGGGCGCATCCGAAGGGATGTCTTAATAAGATCCCGGATAGAAATTTCCCGGCAGCCCTCTACATTGCTATTACGCACTTCCAGACGTACCAGATTACGGATACCCTGAAGCTGCAATTCTGCATTATCCTCAATGGTAATTACCCTTTCTCCATCAGGCACGTATCCTGATAACACATTCAACATCGTAGTTTTGCCGCTGCCCGTCCCTCCGCTGATAAAGATATTGTATCTGGCCTGCACCAGCAGTTTCAGGAAATCTGCAGCCTCTTTACTGAGGGAATGTCTGCGTATCAATTCTTCCATGGTGATAGGCTTCTCCGGGAATCGCCTGATCGTAACCGCCGGGCCATCCAGTGCCACCGGATTCATAACAATATTGACTCGTGCACCATTTTCCAGTCTTGCATCCACAATAGGGGAAGCTTCATTTACTACCCTGTTGCAGCCTGCTACAATCTGCTGAATAACCTGCTGTAATTTCTCCGTGGACTCAAACTTCATATTCAGCTCTTCCAATCGCCCTTCCCTCTCCACAAACAGGCAGTCCTTTCCGTTAATCATGATTTCCGTAATGGAAGGGTCATCTACGAACATCTGCAGGATATCCAGTCTTCTCAAAGAATCGAACAATTCTTTTCTGATTCTCTGGCGTACTCTGACGGGATACATCCTGGCTGCTTCTTCCTGCAGCATGACCTCATCAATAACATCTTCTACCTCTCTGTCCGTCATCTCACGGCCGTAGTCAATCTTGCCAAGCACTTTTTCCTTCAGCTGCTTCTTCCACTGCTGTACTTCCATCAAGATGAGGTCACCTCCCCCATGATCCTTCTGACATAATCTCCCAGTTCTCCTTTGGGCAATAGTTCAATATCTTCCGGAATCTTGCGAAATCTGGGCAATTTATACCGGCTGGTTCTCCCAAGCACATCCTCATATTCCTGAAAGGCCATGATCTGTTCATACTGGGCAAGCTTCCCTCTGGCGTACCGGTCGTCCCCGGTCAGGGTAAATACCTTGCTGCACATCCGCAAAATTTCAGGCAATCCCTGAACACATTCACTTAAATCCAATATGATAAAATCATATTCTCCCGACTGCTGTATTCTGGTAATCATCTCCTTCCATTCTTCAGCCCTCACCTCTAAAAGCGTCATACCGGCTTTCACAGGCGGTATGTAATCCATTTGACCTTTTTTAAGCAGCATAGTCTGCATCCGCAGCAGAAATCTTTCCTTGTCTGTATTCAGAAAATAAACCAAATCTGCCAAATCCCGCGTCCTGGTATCCGGCAGCAATTGGGAATAGCCTGCACAATACTCAAAATTTAAATATAATGTCCTGTATTTTACGGAAAGCATCTGCCCCATAGTCAACGCAAATGTAGTCTGCAAATTCCTGCGTACCGGCGTAAAGAATCCAATCATTCTGGTAGTACACTCCGGTACCAGGCGGGGAAGCGGTTCATTCAGAACTTCCATGTATTCACTCAATATCTCTTTGTATACATTTTCGGCCTGCTGGTATTTATTCACATTACGGATATTTTCCCAACGGACTACACCACTTTCATTTAAAAGCACTGTCTTCTCCACAGGCATGCTTCTGACTTCATCTGTATAAGCACTCTCCGCTACCACCAGAATCTCTATGGGGGTCTGCTCAGCAGATGCCCGCAGGCTTTTCACATCCGTATAAGTCCGGATATCCCAGGGTGCCTCCTTATGTCCTTTCAAATATTCTGTCATATGTCGTGCATATTCCTCTTCTGTATCACATAGCGCTAATACATTACTCTTCAATAAGCACCTCCTGCATGTAATAATATACTCAGAAAGACCGGGCCCGCCAGATGAACACCTGCTTTACCGGTCTCCGCGGCATTGTTCAGATAAAGCTTCCACTGTCCGGTTCGGCAGATATCAGTCACATAAGAGCACAAGTAATACATCCGCTCTCTGCCGCTGCGGTCTCTGCATATTTTAATCAGGGAAATCATTGCTGAAATCAGCAAAGAAACTATGAGAAAGCAGGGAATTTCCTGCCTTGACAGGCATCCTGCGGCTACGGAGAACAACTTCACATCTCCGGCACCAAAGGCGCCTATTTTGAATAAGGGATACAATAATAACAAGACAAGTATACTGTTTATCAGATACTCTGTCGGTCCTTCGCCGCCTGTGTCCCGGTAACGGTACCCCAGTCCATATAGGAAGATAATCGCTATCATTCCATTTGGAATCCGGGCATTACGGTAATCTGCCAGACAGACTACGGACAGTAAAACACACAATACTGCCATACCTCTCTCCTTCACTTCAAAATATCATGGGAACCTCGGGATGAAATATCCCTCAGAACACGGCTTAGCTGTCCGGCCAAAACAGTCAGTCGTTTCATGATCTGTTATTAAGATACATTCGAATGTTTTGTAAGATGCATTATAGCCATTCTTTTCCGGTTTGTCCAGAGCGATTTGGCAAAAAAATTATTTTTGTGATATTTTTACAAAAATTTATAGAATCCAATCCCATAAAGCGCTGCAAGCCCAGGAAATCCAAGGATTGCGGATGTCAAAACAGTCACCGGATTGATGCCTACGCCGATAGAAATTCCCTGTTTTTCCAATAAATCGTTAATAAAATAGATAGCCACCGCACCCATGACTCCCCTCAGACATCCGTTCATCAGCCACTCAGCCTTTTGCTTAAAAGCTGTTGCTGCCAATACAGCCCCACAGGCTGCCATTAAAAGAATCATTGCCATTGTATAGTTCATCTGCTCTCCTCTCAGCCGTGATCGGCTTAGTGGTTTTGGTTGTTACAATTTATGTTGTATTACTGTTCCATATGCGGAATATTTTGTCTGCTCGGCGGCTATACTCTTAGTAAAAGAAGGAAAAAGAGGAAATGATATGAAAGCATTTTACAGTCAGAAATTCAGAATGCCGCCCACTGCGGAAGAAGATTTTGGTCTTCCATCCTTAAAGGAAGACATGGAAAAAACCCGCATAGCTCTGGAAATCGCTTATGCGGGTTTTGATAACGCCACGGATGAAGATATGATTGACTGTTACATTTACGAAATCAACGCGCTGTTAAAGCGTTACAAACATCTAAGTGACCTGGCAGCCAGGGAACCGGCACCTGCTTTGCAACAGGCTTCCCTTTCTCCGGTAAAAGCACTGGTCAGTCACGTCTTCGGTTAAAGTTATTAAAATACAAATATTGCTGCACCATAAGGCGGCAGGTCAAAGGATATGGAACATTTGTCTCCGTTATCTGCTTCCTGCACTGCGTCCAGCTCTGCAGGAATCTGTCCACCCTTGCCGCCGAATCTTTCTTCATCACTGTTCAGAACCAGCTTGTACTTTTTCTTCTTAGGAACATTTACTTTATAATTTTCCCATGTCACAGGTGTCATGTTAATAACAAACAGCAGGCTGTTGCGGCCGGTGGAGGACTTTCTGACGAACGAATAAGTGCTGTGATCGCCGTCATCAGCATTCATCCATTCAAAGCCATCCCATGTATTGTCCAGCTGATACATGCTGGGATATTTACGATACACCTTCAGCAGTTCTTTCACATATTCATGGAGACCCTGATTGTTCTTTTCGCTAAGCAGATACCAGTCAAGTTCTCTCTCCTCGCTCCACTCTCTCTCCTGACCGAAATCCTGGCCCATAAACAGCAGCTTCTTACCGCTGTGACCGAACATATAAGCATAGCCTGCCTTCAGATTGGCATACTTATCTGCCGGATAGCCCGGCATCTTGTTTACCATGGAACACTTCAGATGAACTACTTCATCATGAGACAGGGGCAGGATATAATTTTCACTGCTGTTGTAGCTCATGGCAAAGGTCAGTGCATTGTGATTCCACTTACGATAAATGGGATCCAGCTTCATGTATTCACAGAAATCGTGCATCCAGCCCATATTCCACTTAAAGGAGAATCCAAGATTATCTCCTCCTACTTCACCGGTCACACCCGGCCATGCCGTGGATTCCTCTGCAATGGTAATGAAACCGGGGTTCGTATTACGGAGGATAGAGTTCAGGTGACGGAAGAATTCAATAGCATCCAGGTTCTTATTTCCGCCATAGATGTTAGGACACCACTGTCCGTCTTTTTTACCGTAATCCAAATAAAGCATGGAGGCCACTGCGTCCACACGAATACCATCTATATGATACTCATTCAGCCAGTAAAAGGCATTGGCGATCAGGAAATTCTTTACTTCATTTTTGCCATAGTTGAAAATCTTGGTACCCCAGTCAGGATGTTCACCCTGACGAGGATCGGCATGCTCATAAAGACAAGTTCCATCGAACTCGGCCAGTCCATGGGCATCTCTTGCAAAATGAGCGGGAACCCAGTCAAGGATCACGCCAACTCCCGCTTTGTGCAGCTCATTCACAAGATACATAAAGTCTTTAGGAGTTCCGTATCTGGATGTAGGTGCATAATAATTGGTCACCTGATATCCCCAGGAACCATCAAAAGGAAATTCTGCAATTCCCATCAGTTCCACATGAGTATATTTCATTTCTTTCAGGTATGCCACGATTTTATCTGCAAATTCTTTATAATTATAAAATCCTGCGGTAGTTCCGTCCGGATGTTTCATGAAAGAACCGATATGACACTCATAAATTGCCAGCGGTTCTTTGTTCATATCTTTTTCCGCACGTGCCGTCATCCACTTGGAATCTTTCCACTCAAATCCGCTCAGATCAGTAACAATAGATGCAGTTCCTGGACGATATTCCGCCTGATTGGCATAAGGATCTGATTTATACAGCTTACGTCCGTCCCATGCGGTGATGAAGAACTTATATTGCTCTCCCACACCAATTCCCGGAACAAACAGCTCCCAAATTCCGCCCGGTCCGATTTTCTTCATAGGATGTGACCCCTCATTCCAGTCATTGAAGGAACCTACCACATACACTTCCTGCGCATTAGGTGCCCATACCGCAAAATACACACCTTCCTGTCCGTCTTCACAAGACAGATGAGCTCCCAATTTCTTGTAGATCTCATAGTGTGTGCCCTGGCCAAAGAGATACTGGTCAGTTTCAGAAATAAATACTCTTTCTCTTTCCTGCACTTTCTTGGCAGTTTTTGCTTTTACTGCTCCCATAACCTATAACCTCCTGTTTTATATAAAATCGTTTTCTCGTAAAATTATCATGTCCTCCTCGTCATATCGCTTAGCCAGCAATACATCAAGGAAATGATTCACAGACTTTCTGTTGGCATGGTGGATTGCTTCGTCCATAATATCTTTCACTTCCATTACAGTCACTGCATGATCCAGCGTCTGCATTTCTTCGATTCTTGTGTGCAAAGCAAGTACACCCAGTTCATCAATGGAATATTCCATCTCCCGGGCATATTTTTTACCGAATGCCACCAGCTCCTCATTGCTCATTGCTTCCATATCCACCCGGGCATTGAAGCACTCAGCCAATCTCTTATATTTCGCCAGGAATTTGTTCATGTTCTTCTTGGTATCTTCGATCACAATAACGATCCCAAGGGATTCCTGCTGTAATTTTTTATAGAGAGCCTCCGCAGTCTTATCGGTGATATCGGAAATCTTCTGAATGATCAGGGCTCCGTTCTTCAGCTGCTCCAGAATCTCAGAAACATCCTTCTGATTCAGGGCAATACCGGAAATTTTGGCTGTCTTCCCGGAGAAATTACTGTCGTTCATCTGTACATCACGAACGATATTTTTGGCCATCTCAAGAGTATCCATGCCCTCGTCACCGGTAACAATTACGTTGCCTGTATAAGCAGCGAGGCTGATCTTATCCAATGCAGCAATCAGTTTCTGTCTGCCGGAGCGGCTGTGAATGTAGATACCAAACAATTCTCTCTCTTCTCTGGTCAGATTACGGACACGATGTTTGCCTGTTGTGGCAACATCAGATTTTTGAGATTCAGGCTTCCTGGCATGCTCATTCATCGGCTCTTCCTGCTGTTCTGCTACGGATTCTTTCACCATATCTTGAGCAGCGCCATCCTCTTTAGTATCCTGATCTTCTATTTCCTCGATCTCTTCTATTTCCTCCACCTCAGGCAGCTCTTCCGAATCGTCTATGTCAGCCAGTTCCTCTAATTCGACTTCTGTTTCAGCCTGTTCATCTGTTTCCTCTTCCACCTCAGACAACTCTTCGGCTTCCTCTTCCACCTCAGACAGCTCTTCGGCTTCTTCTTCCACCTCAAGCAGCTCTTCGGCTTCCTCTTCCATCTCAGACAGCTCTTCGGCTTCCTCTTCTATCTCAAGCAGCTCTTCAACGTCCTCATCTGCCTCTGAAAACATCATCTGCTCGTCAGGCTTCTCTGACAATTCTTCCGGTTCATCAGCTTCCTGAATCGTCTCTTCCTGAATTTCCTCGACCTCTTCATCTCCCATTGCGGCTTCACGCTTCAATCGATTCCATTCCTCTATGATGTCCTCCAGGCTCATCTGTCCTTCAATCTGGTCATCCTCCGGATTCTCAGACTGCTCAGGCTGTTCTTCAGGTAATTCTTCCGATTCGTCCGGAATCTCTTCGGTAAATATTTGCGACTCATCGGGCATTTCATCGTCAAATATTTCCTGCTCTCCGGGCATCTCTTTGGGGAATACTTCCGACTCTCCGGGCATCTCTTCGGGGAATACTTCTGACTCTCCAAGCACCTCTTTCAATCCTTCTGCAAGTTCTTTCTGCAGATTGATCGTATTAAACTGACTTACATCCATGGTCTTTACATGAATATCAAAATCTTCCTCGACCTGCGGCATCCCTTCCGTTATCTGCTGACCGTATGCCGCATCCTGATCATCTTCTGCCTGTTGTGCCTCTTCCAGGTTCTGTTCCATCGGTGTGAACCGATAAGATTCCGGAGACTGATCGGCATAACCGTCTTCGTTCATCTGCTGCGGCTCTTCATAACTGCCCTCTGTCTCCTGCACAGGCTGTTCATAATGCTGTTGGAATCTGCTTTCATACTTCTGTTGCTGCTGTAAAGTCAGCGGCTCATGAAGCATCTTCAGTTCCATGGCTTTCATTACATATTTTCCGTCACCGAACCACAATATCAGTTCATCACATTCCTCCACGCAACGGGTCGCAAGACCTACCCGATGGTACAGATACGCCAGTTCATATGCCCACTTTTCCCGATAATCACGCTTTTTCAATTCTTCCAGGACAGCAATCCGTTCTTCCAGGCTTACATCCTGTGCTTCATATAGCTTGTACTGCAATATGTATCTGCCGGTATCTCGTGGTGCTATCTGTATGAATTCCTTGTAATACTCTACAGCCTCCACAATTTCTTCCGTTTTGATATACAATTCACACAGAGAGTATACGATCGTCCTTCCCCCCGGATGACGGTCATATGCCAGAAGAAGCATATCTCTGGCATCCTCATATCTTCTGTTGATTTTATACAGATCACTGACAGTACACAGCATCATAACGCTCTTCACACGCCGCCAGTCAATCGTGTCGGCAATTTCAGCTGCCTGCACATATTCTTTCTGCGCAATCAGCGACTTTATTTCCTCCGCTCTGACTTTATATTCAAACTTATCCAAAGTATCTCTCTCCAATTCTAACCAAATTCATCCAATTCCCTATCAAAAGTGCAGAGTAATCCACTTTTTACTTACTCAGTGTATCATAGTACATACAGCTATGTCAAAGCTAAAGCTAAAAAAATTACAACTTCTTTAAAATGTTACTTAACTGTGCAAACTGTTCCAGAGTCAGTGCTTCTCCGCGAATTGTAGCTGACAATCCCATCTCCTCCAAAGCACTCACAACCTGTTCTCTGGTGACTCTAAGTCCCTGTGCATTACTAAGCCCATTCGCCAGTGTCTTACGTCTCTGATTGAAAGAAGCTCTGATGACAGCAAAGAGAAATGCTTCATCCTCTGCTTTCACCGGCGGTTCTTCATATCTGGTCAATCTGATCACGGCGCTTCCAACATTAGGTCTTGGAATAAAACAGTTGGGAGGAACATTGGCTACGATTTCCGGCTTGGCATAATACTGCACAGCCAAAGATAACGCGCCATAATCCTTTGTTCCCGGGCCCACCTGCATCCGGTCTGCCACTTCCTTCTGTACCATGATCGTAATGCTCTTTAATGGTACATGATTCTCGAATAATCCCATAATAATAGGCGTGGTTATGTAATAAGGCAGATTGGCTACAACCTTAATAGGTCTGCCCCCGTTTCTTTCTTCCACGATACGATTGATATCCACTTTCAGGATATCGTCATTGATGACTGTTACATTGTCATAATCTGCCAATGTCTCTTTTAAAATGGGAATCAGTGCTTTATCGATTTCAACGGCAATCACTTCCCCGGCACGTTCTGCCAGGTACTGGGTCATCGTACCGATACCCGGCCCGATCTCCAGAACGCAGTCCTCTTTCGTAATCTGAGAGGCATCAATGATACGGTCTAATACCGTAGTATCGATCAGGAAGTTTTGTCCGAATTTTTTCTGAAAGTTAAAATTATATTTTTGCAGAACCGCAATCGTGTTCTGTGGTATTCCTAATGTAGCCATAGCTCCTCCTCATGCATTTAATTATACTGTTCCAGCAGGCGCATTGCATCTGCCAGATCAGCGCACACCTTGAAAGTCATTTTGCGCAGCTCTTCATCCGGTACGATCAAGTCGGGCACCATGATCACATTCACTCCGGCGCTGTGAGCTGACCTAATTCCATTAGGTGAATCCTCAATGGCAAAAGCATTTGCCGGATCCACTCCCAGCTTACGGCAGGCTAACAGGTATATATCAGGCTGTGGTTTAGAATGTTCAATCATATCTCCTGCCACAATGACCTTAAAATAATCCACGATACCCGCCACTTTGAGATGATCTAATACGGAATGATAACTGGTGGAGGAAGCCATTCCAATGGGAATTTCTTTCTGCTGCAGATACGACAATATCTTATGCACCCCCGGCTTGATCGGCAGACCATAAATCTTGATTCTGGTCTTCACCCAGGTAGATACCGCCTCACGGAATTCACCATAAGCCAGATTCTGCCCAAAGTGTTCCAACATCAGCTGTCTGGTATCATGGGAGTTTAAGCCGATACACTTTACGGCAACTTCCTCCATTCCCTTGATTCCGCGCTTTTTGGCCACCTGGCACCAGCCATCCATATAAAGCCGTTCTGTGTCAAACAGCACACCATCCATATCAAAAATTACTGCCTCGGTTTTCAATTTTCCACCCTCACATTTATTCAGTTACAGACCGGACCGCCCTGTAACCATTAGTAATACTGAAAATCTTCAATAAAGTGAATGCAGTCATACAGTACCAATACATCTGTCTGCGGCGTAATATAGCCATCTATCAAACCGGACAAAGTACCATTGTAATAACGCAGATCCACCATATATATTTTATCATAATGATTGGCCAACAAAGGGACAAAACAATTGGCGTAGGAATCCTTGATCAGTACCAATTCCCGCCCCCTGCGATACCCGGTTTCTATCTCAATGAAGCCATGATTATCATCCAGAAAATATCCATATTTATTCTTGGTGTCCAGGTATTTTCTCTCATAATAAGAGTGTGAGCGGGTCGCAAAATCGTACGTTATCGTAGGAATATGGTGCAGCGTCTCCGTGAAGATCTGTATGCTGTCTTCTTTGTTAGGCAGATTAATTTTGGAATGCAGCGTGCCCAGAAATTCTTCCGTCACACTCTGCATTGAGCCGATATCAAAGGTTTCCACAGCGGTTCCGCCCATTTGACTATTCCACTTCAGATATCCGTAATAAGCCCCAAGGGATGTCCAGTGATGATCTGTCCGATAATAAATTTCCTCCTCAGCATGTGCT
Organism: Acetatifactor sp.; assembly: GCA_045124375.1. Lineage (GTDB taxonomy): Bacteria > Bacillota > Clostridia > Lachnospirales > Lachnospiraceae > Acetatifactor. The sequence goes on along the minus strand of JBGVLR010000208.1, from coordinate 17,332 downwards.
TTCAAGGTATCATACACATCAATCAGATTCTCCTCACCGATTGCATCGGCCACCTGGTCTAAAAACGCTCTCTGATCATAGTATTGCGCCTGAAACGGCAATTTATCCGTTAAAATATTATCTGCAGTGGGAACCAGCATTGCCTTGGCTCCGTATTTTTTTACCAGTTTCTCAAGCAGGGTAATCTTTTTATCCACCTGCTCCTCAGAAATATCCCCCGGCTTATGCTGTTCTATCAAATAATCATCCTTGCCAAGATAGACACCATTGATCTCTTTTTTCTGTAAAAGGATATCTCCCCGAGTCTTAAGCTCTACCCAGGTATCTCTCGACACGAACTGGTCCGTCACATAAGCCTCGTAATCCTCCATATAGGAACCGTCCAACACGGCTTCCCAGCTAAACTCCGGCTTAACAGCCAGCATCCGGTTCTCCGTTTCCGAATACAGCCTGTCACTGCCCATCAGGTCTGCCACGGTAAAAAACAGCAGAATTAATGCCAGAAAACTGACCGTTACCGCTGCATTAGATTTCTCATCCATATTCTGCGGCCTCCTCTCTTAATTAAAACCGGAAATACAAAAACGGATTGTAAGAAGCATCCACGATATAGGCAATAGAAGCCAGCAGAAGGAGTGCCGGAATGATCTTTTCAAACAGCCTTCTGGCAGCAATAGCCCCGCTTTTTCCACTATCTCCCAGCATCTCTGAAATCATCTTTCCAACAGGTGTAGCTGCAACTGCCGCAACCAGTAACAGGATACCATATTCTTTTACCAAATACAACGCCTGTCCGTTATAAGCACCCACACCGCCAAATCCGAACATTGCTTTGAAATATACCATAATACTGCCCACATCTTCTATGGCAAAAATTACCCATCCACACAGCACCACACAGACCATATATAAGAATCCGAATATCTTTGGAAAATAGCTTAAAAGCTCACCCAAGAAAACTTTTTCCAGGATCAGGAAAAAGGCAAACCATAATCCCCATAACAGAAAATTCCACCCTGCACCGTGCCAGATTCCCGTAAGTATCCACACAATAAGGATATTAAGCACCTGCCTGGCAGTTCCTTTCCGGTTGCCTCCCAGCGGAATATACACGTAATCCCGAAACCACTGTCCCAGAGACATATGCCACCTTCGCCAGAACTCCGTCACCGACTCGGAAATGTAAGGGTAATTGAAGTTCTCCGGGAACCGAAAGCCCATCATGGCCCCCAGTCCGATTGCCATATCGGAATAGCCCGAGAAATCAAAATATATCTGGAAAGCAAATGCTAAAATTCCAACCCAGGCCATCAGCATGCTCAGATTCTCTGCCCCCAGTGCCGCTGTTTCCTCCCACAGAAGCCCCAGATTATTGGCCAGAAGCACCTTCTTGGCAAGTCCAACGCAGAACCGCTTGCAGCCGTAGCTTACATCTTCAATACTTCCATGATGGTCTCTTAAGTCGTCCTGAACATCCGTATATCTGACGATGGGCCCGGCAATCAACTGCGGGAACATGGTTACGAAAACACCGAAATCCAACAGATTCTTCTGTACCTTGGCCTTGCCGCGATACACATCAATGGTATAGGACATCGTCTGAAAAGTATAGAATGAAATACCGATAGGAAGAGGTAATTCCAACAGCGGGATCTGCGTCCCTGCCAATTGATTCACCGCCCCGATGACAAAGTCCGCATACTTGAAAAATCCCAAAACACCCAGATTAATAATGATCGAGGAGACCAAAAGCACTTTGGCAATTTTCCTCTTTCGAAATCTGTCAATCAGTCTGCCATGCACATAATCCGACAACGTGGAAAAAAGCAGCAGAACCACGTACACCGGCTCACCCCAGGCATAGAAAAAAAGGCTCCCCAAAAAGAGGATGACATTACGCATCCTCCGGGCAGCCGGACATAAATATGTCGCAAAATACAAAATCATAAATATCGGTAAAAACCGAAAAAGAAAAAGGACACTGCTGAATACCATATTATCACTCCCGGGTAAATAGAACTACTCTTACTTTACCACAGCGGAGGACATAACTTCAATAGCAAGTTCATTTTGTTCCTGACAATGTTTGATGACAGCCTCATCGCCCTGCTCTAAAACGTCCATCACATCGGCGCCAAGCTGCACGAAACATACATAATCACCGATACGTTCGATTCTGGAAGCCTGAATCTTACCCACGTTCATAGGATACTGCATGGTATCTTCCACCATCATATTTCTATAAGCATTCAAGGCATCCTCTACTGCCTGAACCTGACCTTCCTTGGGTTTCACTACAATAAGCGTATCCACGTTGGTACTGATCATGGGCATCTCAGCCATATAATCATCGTACATGTCGGCTGTGATACCAAAAGTGCCTTCCAGCATTTCTGCCGGGATAGCAGTATTGGGCCAGTAGTTCTCTCCCAGTGCATCTGCTACAGCTTTCTTGATGTTCTCCATCTCCTCACTCCAGCCATTCAGTTCCTCTTCAAATATCACTTCATCTGTAGTGCTTTCCTCAGATGCTGCACCTGTCTCCTGACTTGTCTCAGTGTTCTCCACCACCTGACTTTCGGAACTTTCCTGGGTCTGCACCTGGGTATTTTCCGCCGTGTCGTTATTCTTACCGCATGCAGTCATTGCCGTACATAAAGCCAGCATACAGACAAAAGTTGTTGCTTTTTTCATAAATTTCCTCCTCGCATAATCAATGTCACTTTAATGTTACCTTTTTCCCTTAAATTATACATGACTACTCAGCAGGACATGGCGGCCAATACAGCAGCCTGTCGCCGTGTCCTATTGCATCATAACATACTTTTGCCAAAATGGCACGTAAACCTTTCTTAAAAAAGTATAACCAAAAATTAAGGATTATTTGATATTTCCCAAAAGTTATGCTATCCTAGTAAATACAAATAAAATCCCCCGATAAGGAGACGAACCAATGAGTATATTGAACGTGGAACACCTGACCCACGGCTTTGGCGACCGTGCTATTTTTAATGATGTATCTTTCCGTCTGTTAAAGGGCGAGCACATCGGTCTGATCGGTGCCAACGGCGAAGGAAAATCTACTTTTATGAATATTATCACCGGAAAGCTGATGCCTGATGAGGGTACTGTGGAATGGGCCAAGAATGTCCGGGTAGGATATCTGGACCAACACACCGTCCTGACAGCCGGACAGACCATCCGCGATGTGCTGGCTTCCGCTTTCGACTGGCTCTATGAAATGGAAGCACAGATGAACGATATCTGTGACAAAATGGGAGAGGCTACGGAAGAACAGTTAGAACAATATATGGAGGACCTTGGCACCATTCAGGACCTTCTCACTGTTCATGATTTTTATATGATCGACTCTAAAGTGGAAGAAGTTGGACGGGCGCTGGGTCTTACAGACATCGGACTGGACCGTGACGTAACAGAGCTGAGCGGCGGCCAGCGTACTAAAGTGCTTCTGGGCAAGCTTCTCCTGGAAAAACCGGACATTCTGCTGTTGGACGAGCCTACCAACTATCTGGATGCAGAGCACATTGAATGGCTGAAACGTTATCTGAATGAATACGAAAATGCCTTTATCCTGATCAGCCACGATATTCCTTTCCTGAACAGCGTGATCAATCTGATTTATCACATGGATAATCAGGAACTGAACCGTTATGTAGGGGATTATGATAAGTTCCAGGAAGTGTACGCCATGAAGAAGGCGCAGCTGGAGGCTGCTTATAATAAACAACAGAAAGAAATCGCTGATCTGAAAGACTTCGTAGCCCGCAACAAGGCCCGGGTAGCTACCAGAAATATGGCTATGTCCCGGCAGAAGAAGCTGGATAAGATGGATGTCATCGAGCTTGCCGCCGAGAAGCCAAAGCCCGAGTTTCATTTCCGGGAAGCACGCACGCCGGGCAGGTATATTTTCCAAACTAAGGGGCTTATCATCGGCTACGAGGAACCCCTTTCCCGCGCTCTGGATCTGGAGATGGAGCGTGGTCAGAAGATTGTGCTGACCGGTGCAAACGGTATCGGTAAGACTACTCTCTTAAAGAGTATCCTGGGATTGATTCCGCCTTTAAGCGGCAGTGTGGAACAGGGTGATTATCTGCAGATCGGCTATTTCGAGCAGGAAATGAGTCAGGATGTAAACACCACCTGTCTGGAAGAAATCTGGAAGGAATTTCCCGGTTTTACCCAGTACGAGGTGCGGGCAGCACTGGCCAAATGTGGCCTGACCACCAAGCATATCGAAAGCAAGGTCAAGGTCTTAAGCGGCGGCGAACAGGCTAAGGTAAGACTGTGTAAACTGATCAACCGTGACACCAACGTGCTGCTTCTGGACGAGCCTACCAACCATCTGGATGTAGACGCCAAGGAAGAACTGAAGCGTGCACTGAAAGCCTATAAGGGAAGCATTCTCATGGTGTGCCATGAACCGGATTTCTATGACGGGCTGGCTACCGATGTATGGGACTGCACCAAATGGACTACGAGAGTGTTTTAATTGTGAGCGTTCATTGCAGTAACACAGCAGCAGGCCTCCGGTCACACATCAGAATGACCAAAGGCCTGCAATGCCATAACATCATCATTTATTCGGCGGCCAAAATCAATTCTTCCATAGAAATAATTTCTACATCACTTTGTTCTACCGCTTTCAAAGAAGCATATTCAGAGACACTTGCTGTTACGATTGTGTCTGCGCCAACGCCTCTTGCGTTCTGGATGCGGCACTGAGCCACAGAGATCATCGCCTTATCCATCCACTCTTTCATCAACAGATTGCCTGCCCATATGGTATCTGCTCCATGGCACAGCATCTCCTTTGGTGTTCCATAGGCTGCAATAATTTTTCTCGGTTCTTCTGTTTCGCCCAGGTCTCTTGCCAGCTGGAACGGATCCTGATAAACCATCTCTTTTTCGCTGCCGACAGCCGTTAATTTTCCGCTTTCCAGCAGTTCGGCCAGAAATGATGTAAAAGTAACCACTTCCGCCTCTAAGTTTACGTTCCATTCTTTATATTCGCGCTTGAACACCTTCGCATCCTGAGGATCATATGCAACCACTTTTTTATAGGCATTCAATGCATTTGCGCATGAAATCATCTGTTCTTTTGTTTCGTTTGCGGCACTGATCAGGTACTCCAGCTGCTGTCCGCTGGCCGGCTCCTCCTTCAGTACAGTGAAATCCACATTCGCTTTTTCCAATACTTTGATCGCTTTTACAGCCGCATCTGCCACTTTATATCGGGCATCCACACCTAAAAACAATAAGATATCCGTCTTTTCGGCATGATTTTCCATTGCAGCTGATAATTCTGCATCCAGCTCGGTAATTCCGTAAGCATTGCCGGTGTTAATGCAGTTATCGATCAGAACATTGATATATTCCGGAAGTTCTCCTTCCATAGCTGCATTTAATCTCGCTTCTTTTGTGAACATGACCGGATCCCATCCTGTGGTACAGTCATGCACACAGGCACCGCAGGTGGCACATTCATAGAGATTGTCCACCACATCACTCAGTTTAAGAGCGCCGCGGTTTACAAGAGAAAGTCCCAGTGCTCTCGCCTTTGCTGTATCTCTCTCCAGCCCTGTTGCATTTCCGATCGGACAAATGTGATGGCACATCCAGCAGAAACGACAGGCCTCTACATGCTGTTTACTTTTCTCAGACATCATCATAGCATTTTTCCTCCACAAACATTGGTTTTATTGTCAAAGGCCTAATTTAAACGGATTCATAATTCCGTTCGGGTCAAGTGTTTTCTTCAGCCCTTCAAATACCTGCATGGCCGGTCCATACTGCTCTTTCATCAGCCGTCCCAGCTTAATGCCGACACCGTGATGGTCATTTACCACACCGCCATGGGCAAGTGCCGCACGTACACCGGTTGTCCAGATTTCCTGATGGAGACGGAGCGCTTCTTCAGGATCCTCCGGCACATCCTTTCCTTCCACGATAAAGCGGTCATATACCATTGCACCCCACTCATACCAGTGAGAGAAGTGTGCGATAAATTTTGCCTGTGGATATTTGGTTTCAATGGCCTCTTTCATAGCCCAGTAAATTTCTTCGATCTTTCCATATGGAGCAATGGTATCCATTGTGCCGAACATCTGCGGAATATCCATCATATGGCCGGGGTAGAAGAAAGTAATCTTTTCGTCCCACCATTTTTCGCCATACTCGCTGCCCAGATCTTCCGCACCATATTTTGCAAAGGTTTCAAGAAGAATCTTTTCTTCCACCTCTACCATATCTTTACAGCCTTCATAGGCGATATTCATAAATGCACCCGGTCTCTCCACACCCACGATTTTCTTGATCAGGGATGCTGTTTCAGCAGGATCATACAGGCGCATAACAGAAGGCTTAAATTTCTGCAGCAATTCTCTGGATGCCTTGAATGCACCGTCCATATCCTGAAACAAAAAACCGCGGAAGCGTCTTTCTTCAGGCTGGTCAAAAATGCGGATCTGAGCCTTTGTGATAACGCCCAAAGTCCCCTCTGAACCGATAAAAATCTGGTTTAAGTCCGGACCTGCTGCATGCTTCGGTGCGGGCGATGTATAAATGATATCTCCATTTGGCAGCACCACTTCCATCTGAAGTACCATGTCATCGATTTTTCCGTACTTTGTGGACACAACGCCGATGCCTCTGTGTGCAAGGAAGCCGCCCACGGTAGAACAGGTCAGTGAGGAGGGATAATGCATGGTGGCTTTGCCAACCTCATTGGCCGCCCATTCAATGTGCTTATAAATAGCACCGGTTCCGCATTCTATGTACATGCCTTCCGTGTTTACTTCATAAATTTTGTTCATTCTTTTGGTATCCAGAATAATACCGCCGCAAACCGGAAGCGCACCGCCCTGGGTACCGCCGCCTGCGCCCCAGGTGGTCACCGGAATTTTATAATAGTTTGCAATCTTAAGCACCTTGGATGTTTCCTGTGCATCCTTTGGAGCTACAATAAAATCTGCTTCCGGCATTCTTTTACCGCGATCTGCCCACATACGTGACAGCCAGTAGTAGTCCACGCTATGCGTCACCTGATCGATCTGTTTTACCGAACAGTTTTCTTTTCCTACTGCATCTTCTAATTCTGTCAAAATCATCGCATGTAAAAAATCATTCGTCTGCATCTCAAATCTCCTTTTCTTAATTTCAAATTTATGCTATACTAGCTATAGACTTTCTGCCTTATCATACCGATAGAATAAGATAATTCAATTCTATTGCGAAAATTATTTCCACTTCGGAGGTACATTTATGAAGTCAATTTTTCTGAATATGCGATCGAAATATTCCGAAATGGGTCCCGGCGAGCGAAAGATCGCAGACCTTCTGATTTCCGACCCGAGTTCCATTCTTCCGCTTTCCATAACCGAATTTTCCAAAAAAGCCGGCTGCGGAAATGCGACCCTGGTACGTTTTTCGAAGCGGCTGGGATTAGGCGGCTATCAGGAACTGAAAATTGCAATCGCCCAGGAAATGTCAACGCTTTCCTCTCCGGAAGATCAGATCACAGCTGCGGACAGCTGCTATTCCATGTTCACCAAAAGACTCCGCGATGTCCAGACAACACTTCAGAAAACCCGGTTTGCCTTAAGCCCGGAATCCATGGACCTTGCAGCCAAAAAGATCATGAATGCCAAACGAATCGTCATCTTCGGACTTGGGAATTCTGCTGCCATCGCCCATGATGCACAGCACAAATTCTTACGCGTTGGCCTCAATGCCGCTGCCTGTTCCGACAACCATCTCCAGACGATCATCGCATCCCATCTTACGGAGGACTGCGTCGCTATCGGAATCTCCCATTCCGGTCGTTCCACAGATATTGTGGAAGCATTAAAACTCGCACATATCTGCAATGCAACCACCATCTGCATTACCAATTACGATTCCAGCCCGATTACGGAGGTTGCCGATATCTGCCTGTTTACACAGTCAGAAGAAACCCAGCACTCCATTCTCGGCATGAGTTCACGAATTGCGCAGCTTACCATTTTGGATGCCATCTATACCTATATCGTGGCAAACTCAGATTCACTGGCCACAAAAGCAATTCGTGAGACGGAATCTGCGTTAAAAGAAAAGAAATGGGATAATCCTTCTTTGTAAGATTACTTTTTCAAACGAATCATGTTCCAGCTGTGTTTGTTCAGAGTTCCGGACAGACGGCCGTCTTCCATTTTCAGAGTGTTGCCGGTAAACGGAACCACTTCATCCGGTTTCTCTTCCGTATTCACCGCATTCATATCCGGATGGCACAGCACCACGTGCTCGGCCAGTTTATAATCAGCAAACTGACGAAGATCGCAGGACAGTTCCATATCTTCTTCCAGATCCTTATTTACAGCAAAAATTGTCAGGGACTCTTCCTCCTCGTTCATGATCACAACAGAATCAAGATAAGGAGCCTCTCCATATGATTTGCTCTCATATACAGGAGCTTTCACCAGTGTATGGAGCACCGTGCCACGTCCATATTTACTGGTATACATATAAGGATAGAAAATAGTCTGACGCCAAGCGCCTGTATCCGAAGTCATGATCGGTGCGATCACGTTTACCAGCTGTGCCAGACAGGCGATTTTTACTCTGTCCGCATGGCGAAGCAGTGTGATCAGCAGGCTTCCGACTACCAGAGCATCCTCGAAGTTGTAAACATCTTCAATCAGATGAGGAGCTTTCACCCATTTTTCCACTTTATTTCCCGCTTTTCTCCAGTGATATGCCACATTCCACTCATCAAAAGATAAATTGATTTTCTTTTGGCTGCGCTTTTTCGCCTTTACGCAGTCGCAGATTGAGACAACAGAAGAAATAAACTTGTCCATTGCAACACTGCTTGCAAGAAAATCCTGTGTGTCATCATCAGGTTTTCTTGCGTACTGATGCACAGAAAGATAATCCACATCATCATAGCAAAGATCCAGAACCGTTTCTTCCCAGATTCCGAATGTGGGCAATTTCTGACCGGAACTTCCGCAGGCCACGGTCTCGATCGTAGGATCCAGCATTTTCATCAGGCGAGATGTATCATGAGCGATTCTTCCGTAATCCGCAGGCGTCTTCTGTCCGATCTGCCAGGGTCCATCCATTTCATTTCCCATGCACCAGAGCTTGATGTTATGAGGTTCGCTGCAGCCATGCTTTCTGCGCAGATCACTATAGTAAGTGCCCTCTTTAAAATTACAGTATTCCAGGAGATTCTTGGCGTCTTCCGGCCCACGGGTACCCAGATTTACCGCCATCATAACTTCCGTATCCGCTTTTTTTGCCCAAGATACAAATTCATTCAGACCGAATTCATTGGTCTCTATCGCATGCCATGCCAGATCTGCTCTCTGGGGACGCTCATTTTTCGGACCAACACTGTCCTCCCAATGAAAGCCAGACACAAAATTTCCGCCGGGATAACGAACGATCGGAACCTGAAGTTCCTGAACCAGATCCAGCACATCTTTCCTCAAGCCCTCTTCATCAGCAAACTGACAGCCCGGCTGGTAAATGCCTTCATATACGGCACGTCCCATATGCTCAAGAAACGACCCGAAGATTCGTTTATCCACTTCACTAACCAATAAATACTTATCTACAATCAATTCTGCTTTTTTCATCTAAAAAATCTCCTTTTATTATAATTAAACGTCAGATCTCATTGGAATCTAACCTTTTATTGACCCGATCATGACACCTTTTGTAAAGTGACGCTGGACAAAAGGATAAATGATCAGCATTGGAATAGAACCTGCAACAATAACTGCATATTTAATTGTAACGTTAAGTTTTGCACCCTCCGTATAAGATGCTTCCCCTGAACTTATCTGGTTTGCCAGAAGAATGTTCCGCAGAACCAACTGAAGGTTGGCTTTGTCTGACGAGCGCAGATAAATCAGCGCACTGAAGTATGTATTCCAGGAAGCCACAGCATAATACAGAGCAATTACCGCCAGTATAGGAGCTGATAACGGAAGGACAACTTTGAGGAAGAATTTAATGTAGCCGCATCCGTCCAAAAAAGAGGCTTCCCTGAGTTCTTCCGGGATTGTGGAGGTGAAATATGTTCTCATGATGATCATATTGGATGTTGAAATTGCAGACGGCAAAATCAGTCCCCAAAGTGTATCGACCATATGCAGCTTATCCACCAGCAAATAGGTGGGAATCAAGCCGCCGCTGATATACATTGTTATAGTGACAAAAATAGTGATCAGATTTCTTCCCGGCAGTTCTCTCCTGGACAGCGGAAATGCCAAAAGTACCGTGAATAACATATTGATCGTAACACCAACGGCCAGATAGATCAGGCTGTTTTTATATCCGATCAGAATCTGTGAATTCTCAGCAAGATGTTTGTAACCATCCAGGCTGAATTCCACCGGCCACAGAAAAACTTTTCCCAAAGATACGGCATCCGAGGAACTTAAAGAGGCGCTGAGCACATAAATCAGCGGATAGGCTTCTATGATCAGAATCAGAATCCCGAAAACCTCAAAAAAGATACGAACAGCTTTATCCTGCGCGTTTTCATGTTTATGCTTTACTTTTTGTCTCATCATTATCCTCCTTACCACAAGCTTGTATCACTCACAAGTTTTGCAATACGATTTGCAATAACAAGGAGAACAATGTTGCATGCGGAATTGAATAGACTGATTGCCGTTGAATAATCGAAATTGCCTTCCAGCATGCCCACCCGATATACATAAGTGGATATTACGTCACTGGATGCCTGATTCAGGCTGTTCTGCATCAGGAGAACTTTCTCATACCCGATACTCATGATACGTCCGCAGCGAAGCAGCAGCGTAATCGTTATGGTACTGCTGATGCCGGGAAGAGAAATGTGTCGGATTCTCTGCAGTCTGCCGGCACCGTCAATGGATGCCGCCTCGTAGAGCGTCGGATCAATCCCCGCCAAAGCAGCAACATACAGGATGGCGTCCCAGCCCATATTCTGCCAGATACCCGATATAATGTACATCGGTTTGAAAGCTTTTGTGGATGCAAAATAGTTCGTCGTCGAAAGCCCGAAAAACTCGCGGATTATGTTATATACGCCCGTATTGGGGTTAAAAATAAGCTGCATAATGCTGACAATGATGACAGAGGAAAGAAAATGCGGAATGTAGGCTACATTCTGCAGCGTTTTCCGGAATTTATTGCTGCGCAGTTCCCCCAGCAACAGAGCGAAAAAAATCGGGAAGGGAAAGCCAAACATAAGAGCCAAAATATTGATGGACAACGTATTTCCGAGAATGCGGCCAAAATAAAAGCTGCTGAAAAAACGCTTAAAATGATCCAATCCGACCCATTGGCTTCCCCAGATGCCTCTCGCCGGGCGATAATCCTTAAAGGCTATAAGGATGCCGTATATTGGCGTATACTGAAACAAAATATACCATGCAACGGGAATCAGAAGCATCAGATATAACTCCTTGCATGATATCATACGTTTCCATAGTGAATTTCTTTTCGTTTTTGATGATTTCATGTTTCCAGACTACCTTTCATTATATCACACAGAAATTTCAGCAATCTTAGACTCTGCCCTGATGGGGGAAGAATCCCCATCAGGGCAAATCAAACTTAAATGAAGCATTATTGAATCGAATCCAGATAAGCCTGATAATAAGATACCAACTCATCAACCCGAAGGCTCTTCAGAGTGTTGCAATAATTATCCCATTCGTCAAAACTCATTTCACCGGTAATGAATTTTGCCTGGCATTCAGCCACATAGACATCCAGATCTGTTCTGATTTCAGCGACTTTTGACTTGGTTTCGGAATCAAACAGCGGAGAGCTGTAAACCGTATCAGTCTGATAATAAGGCTTCCATACAGAAATGCTGTCCCTTACGTTCTGTGACAGAGCATAGTTAACGTTTTCATCGTGCAGCCAGCAGCCCCAGGAGCCTCCGGGAAGCGGGCAGGCCTCTCCGACCGCAACTGCCACACCGCGCTCATCATTAAGCATTTCATCTGTGTAATCCCAAGAGCCGTCTTCATACTGCTGACAGGTAATGCCGATCAGATCTTCATTGAAACATCCAAGTGTCATAGAACCTTCATATGTATAGAAATAATCAAGAAGTCTGAAGGATACCCATGGAGATTCATCCGCCGAAGTAATAAAGGTTGTGCTGCCCGCATGATTGGATGACAGCGCAATGACCGGTTGCTTTCCATTGGGGCTCTGTACCGGAGCCAGGGGCACATACTGATCAGCCACTGTCGAGAACAGATCGTCATAGGATTCTCCAAATACACCGAGATTTGCGTTAGCCATCTTAGCAATCGCTGTATCTCCGGTCTGTGTATACACTTCATTATCCAAAAGTCCCTCTGTGTACATCGTGTTCATATACTGCAGAACTTCTTTCCAATCATCAGTATTTTTTAAATAGCTTGCCCTATCTCCGTCCACCTGGATATCACTGGTGCCCAAATTGCTGTACAAGCCGAATAAACCTGCAATAACTTGTGGGCTGGCCGTATGTTTCGCACCGGCATCCTCTACACCATAGGGAATCTCGTTTGTGGGATCACCATCGCCGTCTGCGTCTTCATCACGGAACGCGCGCAGCACATCCAGAAGTTCATCTGTGGTGGTAGGTGTATCAAGTCCAAGGTTGTCCAGCCATTTCTGGTTGATCCAGAGATTTCTATGTCCTGTCAGAAGCGCTTCCGAGGTTTTGATGCCCGGCAGACAATACATTTTTCCATCGGAAGCTCTTGCGGAAACATTAACACCGGGATATTGTTCAAGAAGAGGCTTTAAGCCGGTGGAGTAATATTCCAGCAGATCATCGATAGCAACCAGCTGTCCATCTTCAATAGCATCAGAAAGAGTGGGGATCGATCCCTTGATGATGATATCCGGCAGATCATCCGTTGCCATCATCAAGCTGACGCGTTCACTCCAGCCATCGGAACCTACAACAATCCATTCAAGTTCAATATTCATCTTCTCTGCAATATAGTTCAGAGTTTCCATCTCTGCGGGTTCACCGATGTTGCTGGTTTTTCTCACCATAATTGTCTTTTTTACGGTTTCCTTTACGATAGGATATCCTTCTTCGTTAAAATTAGTGTCAGCTTTTGCCCGTGCAATAATTTCAGGCAGATCTTCCTCAATACCCCCGGCAACATCCTGGCTGCTCTCTACGACAGAATTGTTGTTATTGCTGCTGCCCTCACTGCTGTTTTCTTTCGTCTGCGAGCCGCATCCTGTCAGCGAAGTGAGCACCATCGCCATACAAAGAACCAAGCTTAACCACTTATTGCGCTTTTCCATAAATAATACCTTCCTTTCTGCTTCATATTTAAATTATGAAGACGGTTAAATTGTACAAAATCACAAAAAGAAATTACTCCACACCTTTATCACAAGGTATTTTGCATGCAAAACTTTATCCTTATAAGGTTAAATTTAATATATCATACAACTATTTTGAATTCAATTTTATTGCAAAAATAATTTTTATTTTATTTTAATCATTTTCACATTTTCTCTTTAAAATGGAAATTATTTCCGTTTCCCACTTGGAAACTGATATTCTAAAAGTATTCCGGAACACTTGTGTTTACTGGAAATTTGGAGAAATATGGACTCTTCTGGATCAGTTTTCTGTTTCCTGGCATAAAAAGGGAGCTGCTGCTCCGGCAGATTCAATTCATCTACTTTTGCAACAGCTCCTTTTTGTTGCGATCCGCACGGCATGAGCTTAAACGCAATTTATTTTAATATACTCCCATCAAATAATTTTTCTATCTGCAGCCCTGCCATGAATCGCGACACATTAAGCTGCAGCCAGCTGTCGTACTTTTCATTTAGTCTGTTCATCCTGCGTATGTACTCCGGCGTATTGCCATCCACTCTGCTGTCGTAATCCCCCACTTCAGCATCAATGGGCTGATACACCTGGGCCTGCTCCGCATACATCCCCTCTGCGGATGCCCCTCCTTCTGCCAGCCAGGGTACCAGCACCGGTGCCGCATCAGCACTCAAATACGATAAATAGGATAAGTCCCTGTACGGTTCCCCCAGAAAAAAGCCGTCCCCCTGCTCCTCTCCGATAATATTGGCAACGTTTACTTTGGCAATCCAGTAATCAGGATGTGCAAAAGAAAGTACAATATAGCAACATGTCACTGCCACACAGCAGTACCGAAACAGCGGAAATTTCCGCCTGAAGATGCTGACGATCACGCCCCCGAATAAAAGCGCCAGCACCACCAGTGACCACAGCACGAAGATCCGCAGGAATGTCAGATAATAATACCTGATATAGATCACCATGCGCAGTGCACTGGAAGCAATCATAATAAAGGTACATAGCGACATGATTGTCAATACTGCTTTCAGCACCCTGCTTTCCCTGAAAAAAGACAGTGCGATAAGTACGATGATCAGATTCAGCACGCTGACAGCCAACAGCTGGAAGAATCCTTCTCTTGCATATTTCGCATATGTATATCCCTCCGGCAGCTGCATCCTTCCAAGAAACAGATACACAATCTGAATGACGCTGAACACCAGATAAAGTGCTGTCAGCATACCGGTAACAGTAATAGCCAGAATCGGTTCTCCCTTTCGATTGTCTTTTACCTCTTCTTTCATACTTTTCTCACACAGGAAAGCCAGTATACAGTAAACTGCCAAAAACATACAGGCTGCCATACATACTATGCAAATGATGCCTTCCAGATCAATATCCTCCAGCAGCCGCCTGCTCATTTGACGGAAAACAGCATCCGCGCTGAAGAGCAGCAGGAAAATCACCGCAAACAACGGCAGTGCAGCCAGAAAGCCTATTACGGCATAGAAAGCTTTACTGCTCTTTCCCTTTACATATGCCTTACGGTACTGGTTCCCATCCCGAAACGGTCTGTCAAGCTTACCCAGACTGCAGAACACAACAGTCACGATACTGGTCACATATTTCCCCAGCTGCCAGCCGGAGGTATCGTAGAACTGATTTAACAGCAAACTGAGTACCAGCAGAAAAATTCCCAGCTTATTCAAGTGGATGATTCGGCTGTCATCAGTGCAGAAGGTGGATACCGCCAGAAGCATCATGCTGACCATGTAAAAGCCGCTTCCTTTTCGCAAGGTAAGCCCAAGCTTTGACAAACACAAGCAGAAAAACAAGAGACTTCCGGCGATGAAAAAAGGGAACGTGATCCCCGATGGATTGCGGAACATGCATAAGGTATAAAAGCAGGAATAAATAAATGTCCCCAGTCCGAAAAAGCCAAAGTTTTCTTTCAATCGCTCAGTATATGCAGTATCATCCATGTTCCGTTTCCTCCTTTCCGTCCTCCTCATCCGGCACATATTCCAAAATATCTCCGGGCTGACAGTCCAGTGCTTTACAGATAGCATCCAGGGTAGTCAGACGCACCGCTTTTGCTTTGTTATTCTTCAAAATGGACAAGTTCGCAAGAGTAATGTCTACTTCACCTGCCAGCTCCGTAAGCCCCTTTTTACGCTTTGCCATCATCACATCCAGATTGATTATAATCGCCATTTTCTGCCTCCCCTATATTGTCAAATCATTCTCTTCTTTGTACCTGACTGCTTCTTCAAAAACATAGGCAAGTACCTTGCTGAACAGACCTGCTATGGTAAATACCAGAATAACCACCAGCATGGCAACGGTCAGAAACACGATACTGCGTACCACGGACATAACCACAATGAAAAAGCTCCAGTTACTCATTTTGCGCAGACTCAAGACATTTTCCTCCACGAAGCAGTCTTCCCTTAATACGGTAGAGAAAATCTTGCGCAGTTCCCGGATGATGACCAATGCCGCTATTCCCAATACGAAATAAATGATTACCAGTTCTCCATAGTGTTCCCCGATACTGTCCACGTACGCTCCGATCCATTTGATGCTCAATGGTAATGTCGCGGTTACGATAATGCCGCAGTAAAACATAAAATCCAGAAAATATTTTGTTCCCTTTGTAAGATTCTGCCTGTTCATTTCAGTTCCTTTCTTCGGTGCTGTCGGAGTGATGTTACAGTCTGTTGCCTGTACCTCCCTGCAGCTGATCCTGTTTGCTTTCTGTATTCTTACAATATCACAGTGCAGATTGATTGTCAATATGTTTTTATCGATATTCGATAAATATTTATTGAATATTGTGGTGTTCACACCTCATGCAAAAAGCAGGAACACCTACGGTATTGTTCTACCGCAAATATTCCTGCCCTTCCAATTTATAATGCCGCCCCGGGGATCACTATCTCCTCTGCACAGTTAAACTCCCCGCATTCAATTACAATCTCCGTCTTCTCAATTCCTATCTGTGACCAGATACTCTTTCCTTTATTCTTACTGCCGGACACATTTTTAGAAAGCTGCTCAAAGCCCTCACTCATCATTTCTGTAATGTCCATAGTTCCCTTCACCGGATAACCTGTCTGGGCATCAATCCACAGCGTAACTTCCATATCCTCGGCCTTCTTCATGAGTGACCTGATTTCTTCCTCCTGCTTTAAAAGCGAGCCAACTGATTTTAACATACTGTTCTGAAACAGCTGTGCTACCACTTCCAGACTCCCTGTGTCAAGCAAGATCGCCTGCAGACCGTCACTGTGTATGACACCCGTATATTTATAAGATTTTCCAGAGGTCAGCATTTCGGTTCCTACTTCCCTGACATCATCTATCTGTTCTAAGAATGTCTGCATCATCTGCTGCCCATTGTATTTATAAATCTGCGATGCGGTGACCTCCTGTTGCTTCCACCCGTCTTCATCCTTTACATACAGGCAGTAACCATCTCCCTGCTCTGCCGCGTAGACCTCCAAATCGGTATCCCCCAAGATCCCCAGATCCAGGCTGACATCTGACCGTACTTTCACAGGTGACTGAAACGACACCATATCCATGACCGCACCGGCATTGAGATTTAGTCTAAAAGCCTCTACCTCCATATCCATAGTCAGCACGGAATGGGCACTCTGTGCCCGGGAGAGCTTATTCTTCGCTTCCTCCAGCTTACTCTGTGCCGTGTCAGACTGCGCATTATTCTGCACCGTATTTATATCTTTCTTACTTAATATCACATCATCCCGGGCAATCTTCTCTGCAGTTCCTTGAACAGCTTCCAGTTCCTCCTGCCAATCCCATGCGAACCCCGCCAGTGAAAACAACAGCGCTCCCGCTGCCGTGGCCGCAAATATTTTTTTCCAAATCATAAAACCATGCCTCCGTAGTACTGCATAACTTGTTTCAAAATAAACCTGTTTCCGTCATCTCAACATACAGTATTTCCAAAAGCATTTATATTAT
>JBGVLR010000207.1:0-5291 GCA_045124375.1 Acetatifactor sp. | reverse complement strand
AGCTGGGTCAGCTTGTCGGCATCGCCCTCCTGATAGATGCGGAGGATATTTCCGATACAGCTGTTGAGCTTGCTGTTCGGGTCATCCGGCAGCAACGGGTTCATCAATCGCTGATCCAGACCAATCTTTCTGCCATCGCTGGTGATCTTCAGCATATTGTCCTCGGACGGGTCAACCGTACCGGCATGGACAGCCGCAGCTCGATCAGAAAGCTCTGCCACCATATCCTTCTGGAAGTCGGAGGGCTGCACAACCACAGTCTCAAACTTTGCTTCGGGAACAGGCAGATTCAACTGGTCGGAAGTCTTGATGTCCGCAACTTCCTTGAACATATTCATCAACTCAGGCAAGTTGAAGAACTTTGCAAATCGGGTTCTGGCTCGGTAGCCGGTTCCCTCAGGTGCCAATTCAATCGCTGTTGTCGTTTCACCAAAGGTGGAAGCCCAACAGTCAAAATGGGTCAGATTCTTCTTCTGGAGCGTACCATACTGGAGGTAACGCATGACCGTGTAAAGCTCATAAGGTAGGAAACGCCACGCCATACTTCCTTTCGTCAGCGGTCTTGGCGTAACCCCCTCCAGAACCGTGCTTACACCTCTCAGTGTACACGGCTCGCCATCTTTCATAATTTAAGTGATTTTAGCTTTGCTTCTTCATAGCATTTCGGGCAGAGAGCCAGTGACTTCCGCCTTTTCTGTAACATCAGTTCGTCAAACTCATTATCAGCGTTTAAATCTTTTAAACGTTTTACATGGTGCATATATACTTTTACAGGGCTTGCTCCACACTTTTCGCACTTACCGCTTTTTAATCGTCCTGCAAGACTGTTTTGTCTTATCTGTACTCTGTATTGCGGCATAACGTCTACAAATTCGGGAGCGATATTTTTATTTCGCTTGTATCCATCATTGTAAAATTCGCACCTTTTTGTTCCATTCTTCGTCTTATAATCTGCTCCGAAGTCACCTTTTTCACTGCGGTATTTTTTATACATTTTCATAACAGATGAATTGTATTTAGCCGCTAATGTTTTAAGGCAACTGCCACGCATAATAGAATGAAATTTTCCGAGGTTGCTCGAATTGATAGCAAGCCTGTAATAATTGTAGATTCCTCTGAGTTCTGAATTATATTTACTGATAATTGCTACATCATCCAAGGGCATAAGTGCCCCTCTATGAAGTGGTTTCCAAATCTCTTTACCGTTTTCGTCCTTTTTGATTTTAAACGCTCCGTATTCGTGCAGTTTCGCAATCCATTTCTCTTTCGGCATATATAACTGCACTTTTCCATACCACACCCGTTGTAAGCCTTTTTTCGTTCGCTTCGTGTCCTGACTTCTCGATACTCTTATATCGTATCCAAGATACCTTACTTTTTCGGAAGAATGGGTAACATGAGTTTTCTCCTCCGACATAGTAAGATTTAACTCGTCTTTCAGAAATCTCCTTACCTGTTCCTTGATAATTTCAGCATCCTGTTTTGAACCCGTTACTGCAATCAGAAAATCATCTGCGTAACGATTGTATTGAAGCCTTTTGTAATTCTCGTCCATTTCGTCTAAATGAGGCGTGGACAACATCACTTTTCTTGCTTCTTTAAACGCTGTCAAATTTGCTTCTGTACGCTCAATTTCCAGATTTTTCTGCGCTTTCCGATAAGCCCACCGTACCTTGTCGTGGTCTCTGTGAACTTTACGGTTTCTTGTATCGCCTTTGTCAAAACTAATTTTCATCTTTGCCATGAACTCATCAAGCTCATTCAGATAGATGTTGGCAAGAATCGGACTGACACCGGAGCCTTGTGGACTGCCGGAGTACGTTTCGTGATAAATCCACTGTTCCATATATCCTGCCCTTAAAAATTTCCACATCAGCGATATAAACGCTTCATCTTTTATGCGCTTTCTCAAAAGCTGTATTGTGATATGGTGGTCGAAGCTGTCAAAGCAAGCCTTAATATCTCCCTCGATTATCCACTTTGCACCAGTAAACAGCGTTACAATTTCTTTTAGCGCCGTATGGCAGCTTCTTTTCGGTCTAAAACCGTGGGAATTGTCAGAGAAGGTCGGCTCATAAATTGCTTCTAAAATCATGCGGACGACTTCCTGCAACAGCTTATCGTCCGTTGACGGAATCCCAAGCGGACGCTTTTTACTGCTGTTTTTCTTTGCAATATAAACACGCCTTGCAGGGTTCGGCTGGTATGAGTGGTCTCTTAATTTTGCAATGAGTTTTTCAATGCGTTCCATGCTCATACCATCAAGAGTGAGTCCGTCTGCCCCTGCTGTCATGCTCCCCTGAGAGGTCGCAATATTCTGATATGCGAGCAGATAGAACTCTGGATTGTACAGGTTACGATATAATCTCTCGTACCTGTATTCTTTGTTTTTTGCTTTTTCACTTAAACTTTTCAACACATTTTCGGGATTTCTCATAATGCCTCACGCACCTTTCCTTATTATTTGTATTGAAGAAAGACTGTCTCCCTTCGCCATGTAGGCGGCTTTCCCGCCCTCGGACTACTACGGAGACTCTGTTGCCATAGTAAATATTCAAGGTCACTTTTCTCATAGCACCTATAGCCGACAATTCGGCATTTTACCTTAGGCAATCCCCGTTTAGAACTGTAATAACATAAGCCTGCTATGATTTCGGATGTGACGTTCGTCGTTTTCCATTATCCGATGGCTGATTTACTCTGGGTATCGTGTGAATACGCATGACTGACTCATATCCACCAGAGTACATGCGAGTATAACTTCCTTACGCACGGAGCAACATTTTGCCCAATCTCCGACTGTCATTCAGGCAGTTTAGCTTTCATCCTTATTCATAACTTTTCGCCACTACCACGCAAACACTTTGGAAGTTTCCGTGTTCCGTGCCCTCCGACATGCTACACTCCCCGTCGGGTTTCCCCTTTCGGATAAGTCGGGTGACGATAGGGTGCGGATTATTCCGCTTTGATACCTTGCCCTATTACTTGCTCAAGGTAAGATTATTACAGCCCCTTACGGGCGCACACACATGGTATTTGACACGGGAGTTCCTGTTGCAAACACGATACCCCTTCCGCCATTGATTTCTGTAAGGTACTGGCATTTCAACTGCATATCCATTGCCTTTTGTGATCCGGAGCTTGAAATACCTGCCACATTATTCATTTTTGAAAAAAAAAATAGCTCTATTCTTATAATGATGTGCTTCATCCACCATAATAGAATCGATACCCAGATCTTCAAAACAGATCAGGTCATCCTTTCGTGATTCATCTGCCAAGGCATATAACTGCTCCTGCAGTTTCTTCTTCTGCCTTTCAATCTGCTTGATGGTCCATTGCTCCCCATTTTCCTCTTTGATCTTCTCGATAGCAGTTGAAAGCTCTTCTATCTGATCGTTTAAAACCCTTTCCTTTCGCTCCCTTGAAATAGGGATTTTCTCGAACTGCGAATGGGACATAATGATACAGTCATAATCACCTGTTGCAATCCTGCTTACAAACTGCTTCCGTCTGCTCTTTTCAAAATCCCTCTCTGTTGCCACAAGGATATTGGCAGACGGATAAAGCCGCATAAATTCTCCTGCGGTCTGTCCGATCAGGGGCTTTGGCACAACAATGACATTTTTATTGGCAAGTCCAAGACGTTTTTGCTCCATACAGGCTGCCATCATCGTAAAGGTCTTTCCTGCACCTACTACATGGGCCAGTAACGTGTTTCCTCCAAGAAGGATACGTGCAACTGCATTCTTCTGGTGGTCTCTAAGCTTAATCTCGGGGTTCATTCCCGGGAATTTCAGGAAAGAGCCATCATAGCTGCGAAGGCGGATACAGTTAAAGGTATTGTTATAATAGTCCACATACTTCTGTCTGCGTTCCTGATCCTTAAAGAGCCATGCCTTAAATTCCTCCTTCATCTGGTTCTGCTTTTCCCTTGCAAGCATAGTCTCCTTTTTATTCACTTCATAATGAACGCTTCCATTCGAATCCTCAATAGCATCACGCACTGTTACGGTACGAAGATTCAGGGTTTCCTCCAGAATGGAATAAGCATCCATGCGGCCTGTTCCATAGGTCTTGGTTGCGGCAATGGATCTGTTATCGAGTGACTTATTCTCTATATGCCAATTCTGACCATACGGATTAAATTTAACCTGAATACCGGAACTTCGGTATCCGGCCCTATATGCCCTTGCACGGTATGGCGTTCCAAGCAGCTCATAGATAAACTTCTCATAATCCTCCGGATCAATCCATGTCGTACCGATCCTGACTTCAATCTCCGATGCATCCAGATCCCTGGGCTGTACCTGCTCTAATGCCTGTACATTGGCAGCAAACAATTCCCCGTTTTCTTCTGCACAGGCTTTGGCTACACGAAGCTTTTCCCGGACATTGCCCGATAAATATTCGTCCGCTGTTTTCCATCCCGCATTCAGATTGTTCTCGTTGTATTCCACCGGATCCAGAAATATCAGCCCCGCAAGTTCTTCAATCAGGACTGCCCTTTTTATTTCTGCTTCTGCCTGATTGGAAAGGGTGCTATCTTTCGGCAATTCATTCAACGCTTTAGAAATATCTGGTTCATAGATGCTCATCATGTAAGGGATATTGACTTCACCAAATTCACTGACTGAAACATTCAGTGCTTCTGTTGCAGTTTCTACGCACTCCACCTCTGTTTTGGGACGGATGGTCTGCTTATAAAACATATCTGCCTTTTTTACATTTCCATCCTCGTCAACAGCCTCCAAAGAACACAAGAGCGGATAATCCGCATCATCCTGAAATGCCTGTCTGCTTCCCTTGCCGGTAATATAACCAAATTTATTCACATATGCATCATACTTTTCGTTCAGGAGCTCCTGCTGAAATTTCAGTTCCTCACTGACACACCCTTCCGTCTGTATAAAAATAAGCTGCCTTGTAGCCCTTCGGATTTCATCCAGCAGTCGGATTCTTTCCTCAACGGTTTTTGACAGCTCTTTCCTGTACATTTTAGAGTTTTCCCTATAATATAATTTACCATCTATAAAGGTATAGGTGTAATTCTTCACATCCGGATCAGCATCAATCACATCTGTCTGGCTTTCCTCTTCATTGGCCAGTTCCATGACATCAGTAATCGTTCCCGTAAGATTTTCCACTGCCCTGGAAAGTGCCGACTTCAGATCAAAGTTTTCGTCATGGTTGATACAGCTTGTATATTTGCTTTCATTACCAAACATTCTCGTGTCATATTCCATTTTTCCAAGCATCATCTCAGGATGTTCTACAAAATAGGAATTGAC
>JBGVLR010000206.1:0-7452 GCA_045124375.1 Acetatifactor sp. | reverse complement strand
GATAAACTGCCTGAAACTCAGAGCTTTCTTTTTAGACATATTTGGCACCTTCCTTTGATGCCATTATATATGTCTTGCTATCCAATAAACGTCACCTTTTACTACATTTTGTGTTTTGCTTAGTTAAGGTGATAACCACATTGACCGAAATCACCAACCAAAATAAAGCGAATACTGCGTTTGCGTTTTTGCTCAAAGTATTGGGATATTTGAATAATGCGATTAAAAACATCAATTCTAAGCATGGATACTTCATCAATCACTATGGTATGAACCCCTCGTAATGCTTTTGGAATTTTGGTAATTGGTTCTGTAGTCTGTACTTTGGTATCAAGCTCAAATGCCTTATGGACTGTTATCCCACCTAAATTGGATGCAGCTTTCCATGTGGGTGCTAATACCAAAACTTTTTTCCTTTCCTTTTTGGATAAGGACTTCAGATATTGCTGAATGAGATAACTTTTACCAGTACCAGCAGCTCCTATTAAGAGTAAGTTTTCTTTAGTGTTGGTTAAGATTTCAGAAGGTTTGAGCTGCGCTTGTTCCAAAGCAGCTGTACTTTCTGCCCTGTAAGCGTAGTAAAGAGACCCGGATTGCATGGATTCTACATCTGCTTTGGACAAGCCGCTATTGCCCTTCGCTTCACTTAATATAGGAAAATCTGACCACCCCCATAGTGCAAATTGTTCTTCCTCGGCAGCTGTGACCTTCCTGTTTTTGGTGATAACACGCCTGACAGTCTTAATGCTTACGCCGACTTGCTCTGCAATTGCTCGTGCTGTCGAACCTTCCTCATGTAATTGAACGATTTTCCTCTCCCGTACAGTCTTTTGGGCCTTGCGGCACGCCATCTCCTGTAAGCGTTTCTTATTTCTGTCGGGGTCAAGAGCTTCATATTCTTCTGCGTGGATATCCAACAGTTCTTTTATTGTCTGATTCGTATATTTTAGCTTGGATTCTCTTAAATCAATGCTCAAAAAGATATGTTTTCTCAGTTTATCATCAGAAAACGGAGGTATCAGCATTGCGTTAATCTCAGTTGTTTTGGCCTTTGCTTCGCTTGGCTCCAGGTAGGCCAGGAAGGTACAGTAGCAAATGCACAGAAATACCATTCGTTTTTCTCCGATTTCAAATTTACGCATTTTCAGCCATTGTGTCAGCCAGCCAATTCGATGTTCCATCACCGTCTGAATGCGGCGATTACTGTTCTTTTTCATTGCATCATCCTTTCTAATTTGTGTCTCCAATATAGAAGAAACTCACTTATCGTTTCTTTTGAGAGGATGCACCGCAATTATTAAGACGGATGATGCGGGGAGATTGTTTATTGGCGTTCAGAATAAAGCTGCATAAAAGCAAAAAGAGAGGCCGTGCATAATGCACAGCCCCTCTTAGCAAAATGTATTATTTGTTTTCCTGATTCGGCGTTGTCGAGTCAATGAGCCACGAAAGCCGCTGGTTTGTCTGGATTTTGAAGTCTTGCAGATTCCTCAGCTCTTCTTCCATCTGCAAATCCATCGGGTGAACATGGGTGTTCCGCTGCTCAACGTACTTACAATTTTTCTCACAGTCTGTCTCGCTGCTGATGCCGTCCAGACTGAATTGCTTTTCTTCAATGTGACTGTAGAGCTTCCTCCTCAAGCGGCTGCTATTGGGCGTTGACTCGTTTAGCTTGCAAAGTAGGGTCAGCTTGATACGTTCAGCCACAAATACTGGATTTTTTCCGCTCTTCTCAAGGCTGTTCCTAAGTGCCTGAAATGCCTTTTCGTCATTTGGGAAACTGCGTTCTTTCGTATATTTCACTTTTTCGGATTGCAACGCTGCCAGGTACTCATTAAAAATACGGTTATCCAGCTCGTTTTCAAAAACACGGCACAGTTCAATATAGACAGGGCAAACGTCAAATTTTTCTGAATTTAATGACATTTCTAAGGACACAGCGGTTATCAGAAATTTTTGAGACAAAGCAGTAACAGAATCAAAGCAGGGAAACATCCTTCTGGCTTTTTTCTCATAATTTGTCAGAATCGATTGGGGAATGGCATCTTCATAGGTGTTCAATAGGCTATGGATTGTATCCAAGTCTTCCTGGGAAATTTCCAAGAAGCCATCTTCGTCAGGGGAAAGCTTCATTTTATGGATTAACTCTCGCAGCATGAATGTGTTTTTCTGCATTCTTTCTATGGCATCTGCACATTCATTTAGTTCTGCCGCTATTTCATCGGCCCGAAGCTCTATTTCTTCCTCATTTTGCAGAGTTCTGTATGCTTGCCTTGTAAGCCGATTCAGGCATTTCATTAACGGGCCATAGGGTTCCTCTGGATAAGGCGAATTTTTCTCCAACTGATATATCGCAGTCATCTTTGCTTTATCGAATAGATACCCCTCATAGGACGGCGGCGCATTGTGCGTTCTTACATAATGCCCCCGAACATAGACATCCCAAATGGTTCTGTCTCCCTTTGTATAATAGACAAGCAACAGCTCAATTCGATTTTTCCGCACAGAATCTAACAGGGCATCGATATGTGTTTGTATATCATACTGATAGAATTTCCTGTTTATCTGAAAGCCCTCAGCATCACATACCCAGCCGATTAACGCTCTATCGTGGAATAGCTGCCAACGACAGAAAAATTCGTTGCCGTCAATGCTGTACCAGTTCTTGCATTGGTTTTCGTCATAGGGAACATCCAATGTATCGGATTGGTGGCTTTCCTCCTCCGTTTGGTTCTGGGAGGGGTACAGAAAATCATTTAATTCCTCAGCACTCAGCGTGTAGGGGTCTCTATCAAAGGTGAAGATATCATCGGGGCCAGATTGTGGACACGCATCCTCACAAAAAGTATCGGATTCATCATATTCTTGTACGCAGAGGTCGGGGATTCCCCATTCATCAGGCTCTGCTTCATCCGCAGAAAGATATCCCTCCGTAAGATAAGCAGCCAGCCCCTGTTCGTATTCATAGTCTTCGAGAGTCTGAAACCATTCAACAACTGTCCAGCCCAATGCTTCCAGTTGCTTGGCACGTTCGATACCGGCGGGATATTCCGCTTGGAACCGTTCGGGTTCGTGGCTTTCTTCAATCCATTGGTTCTGCTCTTCAACCGACAAGGAATCAAATGTCTTTTGCAGAATTAATTCCTGCAATTCTGTTCTGGTTAGCTGATACGTTGTATTGCCAGCCTGAGAAGGGCTTGTGCTGGAAGAAATACCGCTACTTTCTTTCTTTTTGCTCTTTTTCTTAGACATCGATTCACCTTCCATGGGATTTTTCAAATATTATAATTGGAAATACAGGAAAATACAATAGGAATGCGCTCAAATGGGCAGAAAACCGAACACCCCATTTTGCGTCCTTATGTAATATCCAGCGGCCCTACAAGCTTTGTAATCGCCGCAGCGGTGGCAGCATCCGTATGGAAAGAAAGATAGGGCATAATCTCCTGAATATGCGCTTTCTTTACGCCTGACAGTTTGCGAATATCTGACCAATAGAAGGGCCGTCCATCCTTTTGCAGTCGCTGATAGGCCCATATGATTTTCCTGGCCCAGCTTTCGGGGTAGCTCTCGGTGTATCTATCAAAGATAGCTCGGCACATGGGCATATTTTCCAGCTGATGCCCCAACAAACCAAGCTCCCGATAGACCTGACGCTCCGAAAGCCGTTCTGGTCGGCCCTCTTTGTTGGCTGCTCCACTGTATACTTTCTGAGCCAGCTGCTCTAACAGCGGGGCCGTGGCCCTGTCATACTCCGTCCAGTCCACAGGGTCGGCATTGGCAACATAGTGGGTATTGGCCTCTTGGGTGAGTACCGATTGGGATAACACAGGGGCAGTCAGCTCCTCCACGGTCATGCCCAAGAAAAAAGCCAGTTGGCAAATCACAGAAAACTCGCAGCCATCTTCCAGAAGGGTGCGCTGTATCTTTGACATGGTGGCAATCTGGGGGATGCCGATACGCTGGAAATATTGCGCCAAATCATCTGACAAGGCTTTGGTATATCGGCTCCTGCCAGAGGGCTTGAGATACTTTGTCTTGCGCAATCCCTGAAACAAAACCGCGCGGATAGGAATTTCTAAGGTCATGGGTGCATCAAAAACGGCCTCCAGAAATACGGCATAGCAGAACTGCCGTGTGTCTGTGACAAACGTAGGCTGTATTGCATCCATGAAAAGCTCTGCCGGGGCCAGCGTATAGCCCTGTTCGCTTTTGGCGGTGATTTGCGAATCTTCCAGACTGCATTTGTGCTTGGTGCATACTGTCATGCCTCGAATCTGGTGCTTCCGATGCCAATAGGCTTCTCCGTAGGCGGCTCTGTCCTCTGCTGCACAGAGGGGGCAATAACGCAAATACTGTTCCTGCCCGTCCCTCGGTTGGATGCCAAAGAGACGATTTGGGTCAGTGACTTCATGGGTCAACTTGTGAAGTGCCTCCATCCGCTCCTTTGTGGGGAGAAATCGGGCATACTGCGGAAACATGGTGTGGTTCAGAATGGCATCCTCCAGCGGCATGATAGCTTCAATGGCAGATTTGGCACTCTGGCTCAGCTGACCCAGAAATTCTTTGCTGGGGTTATTGCATCGTTTCGCAAGCAGCTCCTGCAAGGCTGCTTTGTGGGTCAGACAGCCAGTGTGGACATAATATCTACTGAACCAGCTGAAGGCCAGTTCATCGGGATAGGGCGTTGGCAGATAGGCAATCATATCGCAATTTCCTCCACGGTGAAATGCTCTGCCAGAACCTTGGCTGCATCCAGCCCCTGTGCCTTGGCCCAAGCTACACACTCGGAAACGCTCTTTCCCTCGCTTTTTTCATCTGCTGTTGTATCTGGAATCGAAGTTGCTTTCTTGGCGGTGGAGGTTTGCTTGCCCTGGGTAATGCAGGGCTGGATATATCCATGCAAGAAGGATAGCCGCTGCTGATAGGCTCTGCCCAAAGTGGTCATATTCAATTCCTCTGTCCCATCCAAAATAGCCAGCTCCTGGGCATCGTGAAGTAGGGATACCACAATGGAAATGACACCCGCTGAGTGTTCATAAAGCCAACGGATAATGGCAGGAGTCAGTTCGGAACACTGCCGCACATATTGATATTGCCACAGCACTTCACACACTGTCTGGAAGTAATCATCATAGGGCAGGGCCGTATATTGCAGCCCCACAGACCGCCGTGCCATCTGCATGGCCTGTTCAAAGAAAGCGGTACACTCTGGCGTACCCACCATGCAGATGGAAATGCCAGAATTATTGATAAGCTGGGTCAATGCGCCAATGAGATTCCGTCCATTCTTGGAAGCAACTACATTCTGTATCTCGTCCACTACCAAAAGTCCGATGTGATTCAAGCAGACAGAAGCAACGCTGCCCACCAGCATATCTGTGGTCGTTCTGGCCTTTTGTGCGTTGATGGAATAGGATGTATCCAATTCCTCGTCCACTTTCCGCAGAATTTCCAGCAGCAGCCCCTTCACCGAAGAATCGAAGGGGCATTGAACCGTGAGGCAGGGAATCACTTTGGAATGGGGGCTGTCCAGCTGAATGATTTTCCGTTCAGACACTAAGGAAATTGCTCTGCTGATAGCGGAACTTTTCCCGATGCCCGAAGTGCCAATAATTGTAAAACTGTCGCTTCCGCCGATAATCCCCCTGCATTCTCGCTGCTGGATTGCTCGGTGGTTTTCATACCGCTGCCGTACAGCATCCAGCGTGCATTTTTTCTGCATGGAGCGCAGCAGGGCCAGATACAGCTTACTGTATATCTCCACGGACATGGCAGAGGGAATATACACCTGATACAGGTCAGACAGAGCCATCAGCCGCACCGCCGCATTCTCCTGGCGCAGCTCTGGGCGGTATTCGGGCAGTATCTGGAGGGCAGTTGTCAATTCCTGCCCAGACAGCATCTTGGGTAGATTCATACAGAAACCTCCTTCACATAATCCGTATGGGTTCGGGTCTGTTCTTTTTTGCGGGTGCTGCGGATGTTCTTCAACCCCACATCTGAGTGCTTGCCCTGAGTGGCAATGACCTGAATATGTTCTGCCAGGTTGATTTGCGCCTGAAGGCTGTCTGTGGTGGCAGCGGATACGGTATTCTTTCTGGTTTTCTGCATAGTCTGAACGGCTTCCAAGGTTTTCCCCGCAAATCTGCTTTCAATCAGGGCAAAGGGGATAAAGCTGCCCTTCTCCACGAGCCAGACTTCCGTTACATCTTCCGGGTTGTAGGCAACAGTGGCCTCACCACCACGCAGAAAGGCTTCGGTGTAAGCATCGTGCCGATAGCGCAGACCATTCACCACAAGCCCCTTTCGGGTAAACTTTCCCGTGGCTCTGGGCAGCAGCACTTGAATTAACTTTTTGGCATCCACATCCATCAGATTGGCCCCCAGCTGCTTTCGGCCCCAATGGAAGATGCTGCTGGCATAGGGCTTCACTTCCGCTGCAATCATGGCTTCTGTAAAGGGAAAGTCAATAATGCGGTGATTGTTGTAGTAAATGATGCAATGCAAGATAATCTGCTCAAACTGCTTCAGGGTCAGACAGGCATCTTTGCGGTAATCATGCGCCCCACGCTCCTGAAAATCAGGCTCAATCACGCCCTTGCCTTTGAGCTGTTTCTTATAGGTGGATTGGATTAAATCAAAGAATTTTTCGATACTTCCCTTCAATTCGGGGCGAAAAGGTGAGACGTTCACAATTTTTACACCCAATTCTGCAATCTGAGAAAAGGTATCGCCTTTATACTCACTTCCCATATCCGTGACTAGCACCCCAGGTAGCTTGTCAGAATCCCATTCGCTTTTCTTAATGAAAACCCCATGTTCCTTGCACCATTTCTGTTTATCGGCAATAACATTTAGCATCAGGCCACGCAAGCTGTATGTACCACCCTCCCAGCCTAAGGAGTAGCCGCAACACAGGCCGCTGAAGGCATCCACACAGGCCGTCATAACGGGTCTGCCCACCACCTTGCCGCCGTCATCCACAAGGTAAATGTCGCAGATTGTGGAATCCAGCATTCCCACACCAACGGCAGGAGCGAACTGCTGCACACCATCCCCCAGAAGAGGACGATTATTGCGCTGATAATCTTTAATGCCATCTCTGGAAATGTAATACTTTTGCATACTCTTGGTTTTGCGGTAGAAGTAGCGGAACTGGTCAAAAGTCGGGAATTTCTCCACAAGTTGTCCATCAGCTGTGCAATACTTTTCTTTCAGCATGAAGGTGTAGGCTGTCATTAAGCTGTTTTTGTTTTTGGTGTAAAAGAATTTGTTGAGTGCCCAACGCATATTCTTTTCATCTTGGGACAGCTCTTTTTCCACCTTCGGTGCGGGGGCCAGGGCCGCAACGTTCTGATAGACCAGATACAGGCAGAGGTACTTTCGGATTGTCTGCTTGCTCTGCTGCGCTGACAGAAAATCAATCATCTTACTGCGCTTGTCTTCCTC
>JBGVLR010000205.1:0-3037 GCA_045124375.1 Acetatifactor sp. | reverse complement strand
TAAGGATAAGGTTGCAGTACAAACTGAAGTCCAATAACTACTCGGAATTAACTGTAGTAAATGTGGCAGATATATGGAGAGAAAGAAACGTGTGGTACCTAGGGAGGTCTCATCAGCGAGTGGAAACAGAGTATGAAACTCGTAGTAACTGTTGTCCGGCAAATTAAACGATGCTCCATCCGTCAAATTATTTTAGGCCGATTTCGATTCGTGGCTGAGCTATCCGTCACATTAAAAGTTTCTGTTTCTGCGAATTGTTTTCTGGAATTGAAAAGTCCCGCAAATTAATTGCGGGAGCATTTTCAGCCGAGGGTACTGTCGTTGATCGCATTCATAACGATGTCGGCGGTAATCCGGTTTGCAGACTGACTGTGTCCAATCACAAGGGATGCATTACAAAGCTTGCTGATCATACGGGCGGTTCCATCCGATGCATTCAGGATCGCTTCGATGGCAGCATCATCAAAGATCGGATCGGTACATCCGGCCTTTTTAATCTTCCATTCGATGTAAGCACGTCCTTCTTCTTTGGAATAACCATCGATGTTGTAGTTCATGATGATACGCTGCCGGAGAGGTTCATGAATAGACAGCTGCAGTGTATTGTTCAGCTGGGGCAGACCGACCAGCAGGATCACGGCCCGGTCCCGGGAATCCATTTCAAAGTTGAACAGGATCTTTAAATCGTTGAGCACAGCATTTTTGATATAGTTGGCTTCATCAATGATAATGACAGGCGTTTTTCTTTTATCCAGTGCAAGACGGTTGATCTCTTCCTGAATGATGTGGAAATTTTCTGTTTTCCGGTAAGAAGGCTGAGCTCCCAGAGAGGCGGCGAGATTCCGATAGAAATCATTCACCGTGACTGTGGAGAGGCTGGTATAAACCACCTTGTACAAAGAAGGATTAAGAGTGGATGACCAGGAGCGTACCAGAGTAGTCTTACCACGTCCCGGAGCACCGGTGAGAAGACCAAAACCTTTCGTTTTTGCAAGATAATCCAGCCGGAACTTAGCTTCCGTATATTCGGTTCCTTCAAAAAGGATCTCCTTTGAGTTTTTCAGAAAAGGATTGAATTCAAGCCCGTAACGAGCAGTCAGCTCCATCATTCTTCACCTCCTGTCAGCCGGATTTTATCTCTTTTCACCATAGCGTTTTCGTGTTTATTGAGCAGACGGATCGGTGTAAGGGAGCCGTCTGTTTCTACAATAAAGATGTCTTTCATATCAGGAGTATAGCGTAAGGTGATACGCTGTTTTGCAAAACGGTAATCCACTTCGTATTCCACCTGATCGATGACAATGACGGAATCTGCGGATACCCGGCGTTCGATCTCAAGGAGGAAAGAGTTTTCGATAAGTTCATCGGAAAGGCGGCTGAACAGTTCCGGTTCTTGAAAAAAGCGTTCCTGAGGTGAGAGACCCTTGAGGGAGGAATGAGGAGTCTGGTTATAGGTTCTGATATAAGTCAGAAGGCTTCCCCGGAGTTCTTCCAGTGTATGGAAATCCCGCATGTCAAGAGATGCCATCCACTGGTCTTTCAGCGTGCGAAACCACCGTTCAATCTTGGCTTTCTGTGTAGGCGTGTAAGGTCTGCAGTAATTGATCACAGAACCGATACGTGCAGCCAGCAGTTCCATCTGCCTGTTTTTGTAGGCAGAGCCGTTATCGAAGTTGAAAACCTTAGGTTTTCCATACTTGGAGACAGCGGATTTCATAACGGACATCAGGTTAACGAAGGTGTCGTTAAAGAATACGTCAGTGCCAAGGATAAAACGGCTGGCATCATCGATCAGTGCGATCACATAGACACGGTGTTTTTTACCGTCAGCAGTCTTTAAATAGGGACCGGAACTGGAATCACCGCACCAGATTTCATTGATATGCGGCCTTTCATAACGGCGCATGTCCTGATTGTTGGTAAGACGTTCCTGAAGGGTCAGTTGATTGATAAAGCGACAGACTGTGGATTCGGAAAGCTGTCCGGAACGTATGCTGCCATTATCCTGGAGCTGTTTGTAGATGGCAGCGGCAGACATCCTTGGATAATGATGCTTGAGATAGATGATCTGTTCCCTGAGATCATCATCAATCTTTCTGCTGACGCCACAATCGGATCTTCCGGATGGAATAAGGGCATCGAAGCCGGATTTTTTGTAAGCGAGATACCATTTTTCAAGAGTGCCGGGGGAATAATGTCGGAGGGAACCGTCAGGAGCTTTGATCCCTTTCGCCGAAGCGGTACGAAAGTAAGCACTCAGGGATTCATAATCCTCCTGGGTGCCGGTGATGATGGGTGCGATGGCAGAATACCGCATAAGAGCGACTGCCTGTTTCTTTTCCTGTTCCATGATGCAGGCCTCCTTGGATTTTTTTCTTTCATTATAAGAAGATGGAGAGCTGCTGTCGGGTAAGGTTATGTGGTATATGAAAAAAGTCTGTTGAAGCCTCTGTGTATCTGCATGAACTGTGCAGAATAATCCGCAAAGCAGGAAGTGATCAGGGTAATGAGGGAAGATAGACTGATCCTGAGGGACCTCAACATTTCCCGCCAGCATCGGCAGTAGTTCCTAAGGACAGACTTTACATTGTTTTCATCGATCTCAGGATTGGAATCGCAGGCAGAAGCGGTGGAAAGATGATGCTCATAAGCAATGCAGATCTGCTGCTGGTCACAGATGCGTATCTGAGAATACGGTACAATGGAAGAAAGAAGTAAAGCGTGAGTCCTCCCGCATTCGGAACAGCGGACGCGACAGATGCGCAGCCGTAAGGTTCCGACCGGAAGTTTGATGCTTCTGTGATAGTAACCATGTATGGTCATGCAGGAAGAATGGCCGCAGGTGCAGGTTAACTGATGAAACTGAATACGATTTATGACAGAATCATAAAAAGATTGAGAAATAAGGTTGCAATCCTGGACAAGAATGGTTATCATAGCATTGTAAATGGACATGGACTTATCCATGCCTGTTGGTGAATGGCGGACCAGACTTTTCCAGGGTGCAGGTCCGCTGTTTTTTTGTTACAAAGTCTAT
>JBGVLR010000204.1:0-3413 GCA_045124375.1 Acetatifactor sp. | reverse complement strand
CACTGCCAACATCCCGAAGCCAGGAACGTGTATTTACATCCCGGAAACGGAAAGAGACTGACTCGCCGGAAATGATATGCAGATCATGGATAAAGCCGATGTGTTCAAATGCCTGCAGCGCTTCTTCCTTTGCCGATATCCTTCCGCCTCTTTCGCCCTTCACAATGTACTTTCCCCGAACAGACATGGAAGGGGTCTGCCCGTATTCAGCTGGAGAAATTCTCTGCATATAAGTAATGATGTCCGTCCAATCCCGGCGATACTGAAGGAAACAGTCAAAGAAAGGATCGATATCCTTCAAATATTCCCTAAGCGTTCTATTATCTACCCGACCTGGGAGCAATATGCCGCCTGCCATTAAGAAAAAATCTTCTACTGAATACAAAATATTGCAAGGCAGATCATCCGCAAACTCTGCACCGGATATATTATAAAACCGGTTCTTTTTCCGGGAGTATGTGAAAGCGGAAACATTGGCCTTGGCCGCAAACATACCTGCTGCAAACAGTTCCGCATCACTGCCGCCGGTAACATCCAATGCACAGCCCGGGAACTTCTCACTGATAGCCAGAAGCTGCCGTACGATGCGGTCAGCTTTATATTGGCTTGCTTCATAAAAAATCAATTCCGGATCCCAGCCCCGATGGTAGAAAAAGTCACCGATCTGTTTCTGCCGCTGCTGGCTTTGGGCTACCTCAGTGGGACACAAAAAGATTATTCGTTTTGGGCGAAACATATCAGCAGCCAAAACGTTTTCAATGGCCCGTTCGTCGTAAAGTTCAATTAAAGTGTTCATGGAGCGCCTAGCCTTTCTGCGATGCGTCGGAAAAGGGTGGTCAAGTACAATTACAGAATACAGCAAAAAAGTCACTTAAGAGAAATTAATCACTAAAAAACAATGCCGCTTAAGCCATCACTTCAAAATATCATACAGAATTTACTAGCACTTCTAATTCTCCAAACTTATCTCTAATGGATTCAAATTCTTGATGCGAATGTAGGAAATCTGCAATTGCAATAATCGTTTTATCCAGACCGAATCGTCTATGGGCGAGTGAAAGTTCTGGCATCGCCTGACCATACATTTCCCTTAAAGCAGAATAGCGTCCAAATGATTGCATTGCATCATAAGCGGATGATGCATGCATCAATCGTGTGCTTATTTCCTCAAACATTGTTTGACAAATGTAGTGAATATCAGCTGTTGATCTATTGGCATACTCATTTTGATATACATTCATCGCACCTGCTTTTCTTGCGTGATATTCTGACCACCATTCAAACGGATGATAGTATTGATAATCATAAATATCGTCCATTTCCGTAAGCTTCAAGTAGTCTGCAAGTTCCCAAAAATCATGAGCATGAGTATATTCGTGATGGACAGTACCTTGCCAGGTAAAAGTATCCTCCTGGAATACCTTTGATGAAATTAACACATTGATTGGATCTTGATTAGTTTTACCCCACACAATATTTCCATTTACCTGTTGTAAAAAAGACTTATTCTGTTCTGTTATTTCTTTATCACGAATTGTTTGTGCCATCTCCATTCGTTTTGTAAAAACATCATCCGTAATGATAAAGGATACTTGATCTTTATGCTTAATTGCGGGACGTTGATTATAAAAACTTTGGACTTGTAATCTTACCTTTTTACTATTTGTCATGCAACTCACCCACCAAAAGTATTCTTTGGTTTAATTATACATTTATATTTAGCCTTTTTCAAGGAAGAACACTCTCTGTAATGACTCATGGGAGGAATTGTACCATCAATAATCACTTTCCGGAAATGTACTCTTCTGTGGCTTTGACCAACTTATAGAATGTGCTCTTCTTGAGGCCTGCACGCTTCATTGCTTCTACCGCAGTGATCTCATTCCCCTTCCAGAGCATGTAAACTTCATCCCATCCTTCAGGCAACCGGGTTCTGGGTCTTCCGAGGTGTTTACCTTTTTGTTTCGCTGCTGATATGCCTTCTGCCTGGCGAGTTAGGTTTCGAATTCTTTCCTGCTCTGCCAGACTAGCAAGCACTTCGATCAGAATGGCATTGATCATCTCAAGTATCCATTCCTGGCCATCATTAAACTGAGCCAGTGTGGTAGGCATATCCAGGATCATCACGCGGATCCCACTACTGCGGTAGTATTCAAGTTCCTGCTTAATGTGCAGCTTGTTTCTGCTGAGCCGGTCCAGTGATTTGATTACCAGCGTGTCCCCTTCTCTGAGCAACTGGTTCCGAAGGGTCTGGTAGGCTTCTCTGTCGAGGCTCTTTCCGCTTGCCTTCTCCCGGATGATATCCCGGTCATCGATGCCAAAGTCCCGCAGTGCGATCAGCTGACGGTCGAGATTCTGATCCTTCGTGGACACACGGGCATATCCGTACATCTTCTTCATATCTGCCTCCATTCCGTCTGTAAAGGTATATTGGATTACCGGATATATCCGAATAAAGAAATGGGACCTTAACAGACGCTTTTTCCGTGTAATATCAGACTCATTTTCTCGTCCTCAAAGGTAGACCTTTTCGAACTTATCTTATTACACGATTGGGGTAGAGAAATTGCAAAATAGCAATAATGACCGCCGATCCGCAGGTTTGCTGATTTGGATCGACGGTCCTTTTATCTAATCAATTACTTAATGATAAAAAATAGGTGCAAAATGTAATCTATCTACTTACAACTCTCTGATGTTATCGACGATACTCTTATTCAAGACTTCACGAATCCTGTATTTCAGAATATATCGGCAAATCAGCCAACAGAAAGCCGTCATTGTAACAGCAGTCACCACAACGATAATGATAAGAGTTGCCACCTCCCAGTACCAGAATCGAAGATCGGAGATGACTGCATCGATCCAAAGCCCTCCAATAAATGCACATCCTGCCGTGAATATCAATCCCAGACCACCAAGTACAGCTACACTCATTTGTCTACAGTAACAGTCAAAGATCGTTCGTTCATCGGCACCGACTGCCCGGAGCAAACCAATTGTCCGCCCCTCACTGTTCACCTGACGGCTTAGATTGGAAATGATCATCGCAACAGCCACAGCAAAGAACAGGACAGTAACAGACAACAGAACTGCCAGTTCCTGCCGATTAGCCTGTACACGTTCCCGATTGCGTTGTATCTGATTCTGGACGGAGTAGCTTTCAAATCTACGGGCTATGGCATTGATTTGAGCTTCCAGAGGCCCGGCGGAAAATTTTGTGTAAGCGTTTTTCGACAAAATCAAGAATATCACGTTATCAATGTGCATGTTGGGGCTTATTCCCCTTGGTTACATCCCTCCCGGAAGGTTGGGGCGGTATGCGCGCCGCGCGCGGCGTGAATGCCGGCACAGCCTTCCGGGAATCCTAATTCAAGGGGATCAGCCCGCCTTGCGGTCGGCAAACATGATCT
>JBGVLR010000203.1:0-2306 GCA_045124375.1 Acetatifactor sp. | reverse complement strand
ATTTGTCACTTCATTTGTAAGTCCATCCACATAAGATGGCAATAAATCCTGTATAATTTCACACTGTAACTTATTCTCTGACATCTTCTAACTCCTTCCTATAATGTCAAGCCCTAAATCATTGATTTTTTAGGCTTTTCTTTAAATATTTACCTCATAAAACAGAGCCAGAAGTGTATGACAGTCATTGTATCTTATACTGAACAGCCAAAAGAGGGTGCAGTTTATAAAGCGTCCCATTGTTTTGCTTTATAAAGGCTATAAATCCTCTGTTAACTATGATGGTGAACCTTCCGTGTCTAAAGGGATCGTGTCCCAACTTCCTTCGTCCCACCTGCTCATACACCGAGTGCCCGCTAAGCTTTCTAACAGGGTCATGCCCTACGGAGAGAACTACTGCAAGCTACAGCTCTTGTTTGTATTTTGATTTTACTGACCTGCCTACTCCACAGGGTACGGATATTCCGTGGACGCTTACCCTGACTCGCTTTGCTGGTCATTGTGATGATGCAGTACCTATAGTACTCCATCGTTATCGGGTTCCTTTCCAGAACCCTGCCCGATTTCGGAATCATCCGGAACCCGGCAAGGCTCTGGAATAAATAATGCTGTCGATTGTCTTATGCTGCAATCGCTTCCTTCTTTTCCGGCCGTCTGATGTCCATCAACATCTTCTTCGAATCATAGACCGTGCCATTCTTCAGAATCGTATAGATTATCCTCAGAAGCTTGCAGGCTATCACTATCAATGACTGCATCTTTTTCAGCGGATTATCGGCTCTCGTCGTATAGTACATATGGAGTTCTTTGAACTCCTCCGCATGGGCCACTGCTGACTTTGCCGCCTGAAACAACCAGTATCTGAGTCGTTTGCGCCCTCTGTGACTGATCTTGGTTTCTCCCTTATGCTTTCCTGAGCTGCATGCTACAAGACCTAATCCACTTAATTTTTGTATTTCCTTAACATCATCAAATCTCGAAATGTCTCCCATCTCTGCAAGGATTCCGGAAAGTGTGTTTTCTCCGATTCCTGATATCTCCAGAATGTTACCGGCATGCGGTATTTCCTGACATTTCTGGTTAATCTGATTCTCTATAACAGCAAGTTCAGCATCCAGTTCCAGGACTTTCTGTACAAACCACTTTACAGCTGTCTTACCTGCAGTGGCTCCATCCTTAATCCCAACACTTGTTTTCGCATACTGTAAGATTTCTCCTGCTCTGCTATAGCCGCGTCCTCTGAGCTTAGCATCATGCCAGATTCGTCTTATTCCATCTTCACCAAGTGCTATCAGATCATCCGGGAATGGTGCCTGTTTCAGCAGTTCCAGACTAAATGCGCCATCGACTTTTCCCAACGCATCCTTATACTCCGGAAAATATATTTTCATCTCTCTGTGCATCCGATTGATTGTCCGGATTCTGTCCTCATTCAGCTGTTCTCTGAACATGGATAACCTGCGAAGCTCCGCATAAAGTTTTTCCGGAAGGTATGGCATACCGAAGTTGCCATCCTTGACAAGATTTGCTATCAGTTTCGGATCTTTCCTGTCATCCTTCAGCTGGCTGTTATCTTCAACCTCCTTTGT
Source organism: Acetatifactor sp. (assembly GCA_045124375.1). Taxonomy (GTDB): domain Bacteria; phylum Bacillota; class Clostridia; order Lachnospirales; family Lachnospiraceae; genus Acetatifactor. The sequence continues at coordinate 717 of JBGVLR010000203.1, read as the reverse complement.
CTGCTTCACAGCATAAGGGTTTACCTGAACAACACTAATCCCATTTGAAATCATCCATGTCGCAAGGCAGAACCAGTAATGACCGGTCGGCTCTAAGCCAAGTACTATCTGACTCTTATCATGTTCCGCAGCTATTTTTACTGCCCATTCCTTTGCACTATGAAATCCCTCATAATCATTGTTGAAAGAATATACGGACTTACTGAGTTCCCTTCCTCTGGTATCGATAGCTCTCATATAGTGTGTTTCACTGCCCACATCGCATCCTAAGATAAGCATGTCATCACTGATAAAGGAGAGTTTTTCATTTTTATCAAACTTACCATTAGTTTCCAACTCACGCCAGGTTGAAGCTGTAAGACTTTCTCTGATTACCTCCGCTTTTTTCAAAAGCTCCTGCTGTTCAAAAACATTTGCTGTTACTACTTGATTTTTCTTCTTTGTTCCTTTAACATTCATTTTAGATACCTCTTGTATTCTTTAGATTTTACCAACTTGCCAGGTCAGTAATAATCTAAATTTACTTGAGGTATTTTTTTGTGTCAATCTCTTGACCTATTTAAAGTATACAGGAAGCTTTCTATAATTCATAACATTAATATCCTCAACACAAAGTAAACCATAGTATAGCTGTTTCCAATTAAAAGAACTCTTTGTACGATTACAAATCATATCCATTGTAATATATTTCGATAAATTATTTAAGTCTATTCCAGT
>JBGVLR010000202.1:0-2400 GCA_045124375.1 Acetatifactor sp. | reverse complement strand
CGGAAACAACGCACGAAAGGTTTCCAGTCCCAACGCACTGGTGAGCCAGTCGAAGACATCTATTACAGAATCTCCGGTCCCGTCCGGCATTATGAACAGCAGCATCAGATCATTTTGTGTAAAGATCATGGTCAGCATCCGTTTTCCCTTTTCACGGATACCTTTTACTGTATCCATTTCCACATAGGGAAGGCCGGGATTCTCTTCCAGATGCTTCTCAAAATGCTGGTAGTTTCTTTCCTTCCGGAACTGCAGATTCTCAAATGCTTCTGAGGTCTCTTTCTTTTTCTTCCTGGGCTTGTAGCCGACCTTCCTTCTCAGATCCAGGTTGCCCACCATTAAGTGTCCATCCTCGATATAGTTGTACAAGGTTCGCTGAGAAACAGGAATTTCAGAACTATGGGAAGAGAAAATGTGCGTTAAGGGCTGTCCTTTCAGAATAAGAGGCGATACCAGTTCATCCAATGCAGCCATTTCATCTTTGTCCAGCTGCGGGCCCTGGCGGCTTTCGGAATACCTCCGTTTCGCCACGGCATCTGCCTGTGCTGCGATGTAATAGGCCCGGTCTGCTTTGCAGGTTCTGCGGGCACCGCAGACATTGCACACATAAGGCGGCTTACTCAGCTGTTTACAGGGACTGTTGTTGTACTGCCTGCAAATAGCACGGCAGTCAATGGTTTTACAGTGGACACACTTTCTTTCGCACTTCTTATCTCCGCAAAGGTGTTTCCGTTTGCAGCTGGTGGCCATATGGCAGTCGTTTCCATGGGGATGTACTCCGGCCACATGGGTACAGTTTTTGCGGATCTCCCGGGAGACAGCGGTGGTTGTCTTGCCGATTTTCTTGGCGATCTCGGACAGGGATTGTCTTGCATAGATGCCAGCTTCGATGGCAGTTCTGTCTGATAATGTAATTCGACTCATCTTTCACCTGCTTTCTGCAGGACGTAACCGAATTTATATTATCATGTTGCTATTGCAAAAGTGAACATTAGGTATTTTTGAAAAAACAGGCTCAAAATCTGACGTTCACTTTTTCAATCTAGGTGGTTGGTGATATCAGATTATCAACGCATCGGTCCAATATAGCGGACTCAATATCAAGCGAGCAAAAACACCCCTTGGACACAAGGCCAAGGGGTGCTGCCTTTCTTAATCATTAGATTTTGAAATGTACATTGCCTTCTTTGGGAATACATAACTTGTATATCATCTTGCTTGATATATAAAAAACTCGGCCCTCCATATGAAGAGCCGAGATGATTCTTATTTGAAAATTACGCGCATATAGTCTGTTCTACCATCCAGGATTCTTACAACCATCACCCAATCACCTTCAATGCGGTAAAATGCTAAATGGTTTTCGCAAATCAAGTACTTAAGATCAGTATCGATATCCGTTTTTGCTTTCAGGGACATACCTAGATTGGGATGCTCCTTCAAACCGCCACACATATCCAAAATCTGTTTGGTTATTCTCTTCGCGGCTTTGGGATTGTGTAAAGCATCAGAAATATACGCCTTGGTATTTTGCAAATCTGCAATTGCTTCGGGTGTATATTTTAGTTTCATTCTTCAACTCCCAACATGCGATATGCATCGTCCTCACTAACCCAGTCAGATTCCATCTTAACAGAATCCCAACCCTTTTGAATCTCTGCCATGAGGCGGGCAACTGCCTTTGTTCTCATATACTCCGCATTCTCCGGGGAAAGTAAAAAAGGAAGGCCGGATTCATTCAAAGACTGCTGAAAAAAGATATTAATTGCATCCGTCAAAGAAAGGCCGTATTTAGCATAGACATCTTCAATTTGCTGCCGAACATCAGGATTAATTCGCATTTGAAAAGTACTGGTCTTGGGTGCTGTTGCGACACTAATTGCATTTTTCATGTAAATCACCTCACCAATATAGTATATCACCTTTTTGGTTTTGTCAATACAATGTAATTACACACACTTGCGTTAACGCGATGTCTGTGCCTCCATCCACTCAATCAACTTATTCTTTGGCACAACCATACGCTTGCCGATCTGGATCGTAGGGAAGCCTTTTGCGTGCATCAGCGTATAGGCATTGGCCCGGGAGATGCCAAGTACTTGTGCCACCTGATTGGCGCTGAGGGTAATGGGAAGCTGATCTAAAGATGTGTAGTTAGTCATATATTATTCTCCTTTCAAAGGTTCAAGTTTCTTATGAGGGGTATTAGGGGTATTCCCCTAACAAGTCGGCAGGGATGTGGGGCCATCATCCGGTGCTTGCAGAGATGATGCCACATCTGCATTTGCTACAGCAAATGCGATGCTTGTTAAGACAGATCTATTCATGCCGGAGCCTTGTTCATATCACGATCAACCCATCGAGCATAATAGGTATCACTCAAGTTTTTTGCTTCATATA
>JBGVLR010000201.1:0-2212 GCA_045124375.1 Acetatifactor sp. | reverse complement strand
TTCGTCGTCCTCATATTCCGGATGATTTCGCTTCCATTTCGCAATATAGGTCTTCCCTTCCTGGCTTTCAGCGAAGTCTCTGATATACGGGATGATATATTTTGCAAAATCCTTTAAGATCTCTCTGGACAGCTCTCCATTGAGATTCAGTTGGTAACTCATGCCGATTATTGAATGGGTTTCTCTCTTTCTGCATTCTGCCTCCTGTTCAAATAAAGTAAAGGCCATCAATCCAGGATTGATGGCCTATCTATGTCTTGTTTTTGATTATGTAGGACTCTGATCATTGGGGACCCGTGACAGATCATACTTATGAATGATAGCCAGGATAAGTTCGCTCTCAATAAATGCCCTGATGTCGTCATCGACAACCTCTTTGATCGTATCCTTATCAGTTCGGACCATACGCTTGGATGCATCAACGATCATAGGTTCAAAATACTTCAGGATGAACCTGATTGCTTCTTCATCCCCCAATTTTACTTTACAGATCACATGATACGGAATTTTAGTTTTCATGATCCATTGCCTCCATCATTACCCGCAACCGCCTGAGTGCATCTTTTTTTCTGTAGGAAACCGTTGCATTGGAAATACCAAGCAGTCTGGCAATCTCACAATCGGAATATTCGCCAAAGAAGCTAAGCAGCAGAATAGACCTTTTATTAGGGGGAATAAATTGGAGGCATTCGCCCATGACTTCATCTCGCACCACAAATGACTCACCCCTGACGGTGAAGGTTCTACCATAGATTTCATATGGCATTCGTTGATCAGAATCCTGGTGATCCAGGTATCAAAGAATTCCGGCTGGCGGAGCTTCCATTTCCCGCACAGAGCCTTATAGACAGCTTCATCCACGGCATCCAGCGCCAGCGCTTCGCTTCCCAGGTAGGTCAGTGCGGTTTTGTAGAGCTTGGTTCGGACGGACTCAACTCGATTTGCAAATTCTTCATTATTCACTGCCACTTCACCTCCTTTGCCCATTAGACGTTTGAAGAGGACTTTTTTATTTCACTATTTCAATTTTTATATAAATATAGTAACAGACCGCCTTTACATCAAGTATCGGCGGCCTGCTTCGTTATTTGATGTATCCTATCTGCTTTAGATAAGGCTGATAGCGCCGGAACTGAACATCGATCATGGTATCAGAGTTTACGAAGTCAATAAATTCTGCTTCGCTGATCCATTTATAGGATACGGTTTCTCCCTCCTGGAGTTTTACAGAATTCTTGTCACAGTCGGTGACACAGAGGAAGTTTTCGTAGATCGTATCATGGGATACGAATCGTCCAATATTTGTGAGTGTGCCTGTATCGATGCCGGTTTCCTCGTGCAGTTCCCGTTTGGCGCAACAATAAGCATCTTCGCCTTTCAGTGCGGAGCCACCAGCGGTGGCTTCAAAGTATCCGCCGTAGTTGGGTTTCCGGGGGTCTCTTTGCATCAACAGATAATCGCCGTCGGTATGCCGCACCAAAATCTCACTAACCAGGTGATGTAGCCCCTCTGGTATTGGCTCACCGCGAACCAGATCCCGGCCCGCAAGCGTGGTGTCAGCATAATAGGCGTCCCAGATTTCTGCCGACCGCCAACGCTCCACCCATACTTTGACCCGCTGCCCCACTTCCTCTGGCGAGAGATTTTCCACATCCAATACATCCACATCGGGACGGCCAATAAACCACGCCTTTTTCAGAGGCAGAAAGTACTGTAAGTAATAGTCAAAGAAATTTCTGGGACGGGTGGAATCATTCTGTTTATTCCGGCGCAGGGTTTCTTCCGACGCATTCAGAAAGAGAATTCTGTCCGGCATACAGGCTCTCACAGCATCCAGTTCCGGCTTTAGTGATTGCTCAACTTCCCAGTCCATGCCGATGGTCTTTGGATAATTCAGGGTGTAAAACTCAATCTCCTCTGCGCCGAAGTCCATGACGGTGATGGGATACTGTTTGGCCTTTTCCCAGCGCTGAACCTCCTTCCGAAGCCACAGCCGCTGGATTTCCAAGTAGTCCTCGTATTTGTTTTTGTCCAGATTTCGCTGTTTGATCTCAGCAATTACATCGGAGGTATCCTCATAACTGATATGGATATCTGGTGCGTGTTCCTGTAAGTAACGAACTGCGGTGGTTTTTCCCGCGGCCATGCAGCCTTGCAATGATAGAATCATTGTTTACCTCTTTTCGTTTACGACTTTTTGAAAAAGATGTAT
>JBGVLR010000200.1:0-3179 GCA_045124375.1 Acetatifactor sp. | reverse complement strand
TGATGTGATTCTCTGCTAACGGCAGTTGCTTATTCATGGTGATCGACCTCCTCCCGCTGCTTTCTCTGCAGCCACATTTCGTCCGTTTCGTAGAAAGGTGCCTGTTCCGGGAAAGCTTCCGCGATGCGCTGCTCCAGGGCAAAAGATTGATTGATCTGGTTGTAGATCAGAAAATTGACTGTGAAAAGAATAAGCCAGAAACCAATCAGCAGCATGAGTACTCCGGACCAGGGGAGCAACAGTGCCATAATTCCCCAATAAATAAGCTGCAGAAGGGTTATTCCTGCCATCTTCCAGAAGAAAGTGATATTAAAAAGCAGCGAATTTAAGATGCGTTCCCGCGCGCTTGCGTGAAACAGTACGATCTGCGGCCAATAAATGGAGAAAAACATGGTAAACAGGAAAACACTGAAAAGGAGAACGGCAATGGTTCCCCATCCCGGAAAACGATTCGCGAAGGAAAAAAGCATGATCATAAAACAGTAAACGCCAATCATCAGACAATAGATAATTCCGGGGATGAGCGCGTTTTTCCAGTTCTGTTTCCATGCGGTTTTATAATCTGCAAGGACATTTCCGGAGGCATCACGAAGGCTGCGATACACGCAGTCATACATAGCCGCCAGAGCAGGTCCTGCAATCAGGCCTCCAATCACGCAGGAAGGGATCAGTACCAGCAGACTGGAACTTAAAATGGCGATGGCAACACCGGATAGAAAGGGGAGAAAGCCCAGCACAGTAAAGAGATTAACAATCAGAAACGATTTTATGTCCCGCCCCAGTATTTCCGTATAGCGGGCAAATCCGGTCAGGCGCAGCCCGTTAGCAGGTTTATGATTCTTCCCAAATACAATAGACATCAGATACTCCTTTCTACTAAAACCGATACTTAGTTAATTGCAAAATTCCAGAAGCCGCATAAATACGGCATTCTTTACTTCAAAAATAAAACAACTCCTCACTGAATTGTGGTAAAATTGAGTTATCCAGAAACAATCCACCACACCACAGAAAGGAGTTGCTAATAACATGATACCACGAAATCAGCTTGAATTGGCAGATGTTTTTTCAGAATGTCAGGATATTTATGAATCTGACAAACCCCAGTTTCTTTTATTACTCGAAAACCACATTGATTTGGAGGTTTTGATCCCCAGATCTTTCTTTCGGAATTACTATTCTTATACTGGCAGACCACGTACTTACCCGCTTACTGCCATGCTCTGGGCTCTGTTCCTTCAACGTATTCTTTCCATTCCTACGGACTCTCTTCTTATTGTATTTCTCCACTACTCCAGACACCTGCGCCAGTTCTGTGGTTTTGATAAGGTTCCGGATGCTTCCAAAATCACTCGGTTCAAGCAGGCTTTTGCGGATGACATCAAGGATTTCTTTGAACATCTGGTCGACCTTACTGAGCCGATCTGCCAGGCGATTGACTCTGCCCTGGCCAGCATGACCTCCTTTGACACCTCCGGGATTGAGGCCTGGGTTACGGAAAACAATCCCAAATACGCCAACAGCCTTATTCGAAGGCTAAAAGCCTGGAAAAAAACCCACAATATCGACGATTCGTACGACCCCTACAAAGCTGCCTATGCCTCCATGCCTTCATCCGCCGCAGCAAACCCGGAGGTTAAGCAGATGTATATAGACGGGCATTTCTGCTATGCCTATAAAATCGGGATCGTCACCAATGGGCTCGGGATCGTCCGCCATCTGGAATTCTATGATGAGCAATACTATCAGGATCATCCCTATATCCAACGGGATACGAAGGAAGACTCTCCGGATGAGCAGAAAACGGCCGGTGATTCCAAGCTCCTTATCCCAACGCTCCGCAGTTTCTTCAACGAACACCCACAGATCCTTCCAGATGTTTTCCTCGGTGATGCGGCTTTTGATAAGATCGAACTTTACAAAGACCTTCTTACCGGTGAAACATTCGGAATGAGTATTGAAGGAGACGGCATTCATTTCAACAAAGCTTATATTCCACTCAATACCAGAGGCGGCCTTGGCAATCAGGATTATACTGTCAACGAGGAGGGCATTCCATGCTGCCCTCATGATCCTTCCCTTCCCATGAAGCCGGAAGGAAACACTTCCAATCTGCGTTCAGGCATTCCAACACTTAAGTTCGTATGTCCCAACATGAGCTGGAAAAAGGATCCGGAAACTGGTAAGTACCGCCGAAAATGCCACTGTGAGAATCCATGCACCACATCTCCAAGTGGACGGATGGTATATGTTTATCCTGAACAGGATCTGAGGACCTATCCCGGCACCGTCCGTGGAACCGAAGAGTGGAAGGAAACCTATAAGATACGGACAAACGTAGAACGCACCATCAACCACTTCAAAGACAGCTTCGGTCTGGCTGGGAGAAAAACCCAGAACAGGAAAACCCTCCGTGCCGACCTTTATTTGTCGGGTATTACCCAGCTGATCACTGTACTTCTTGCCAATAAGATACACAGACATGAATACATACGCAGCGTAAAACCTTTAGTTGCATAGATATTATCCTGTTCATCGTATCAAATCGTACATTTCTGAGCCTGTTCATACCGAATGGGCTGGTTTTTGTGCCAAAACAAAGATTTCATCAGTTCACGGATCACCTCCCAGCCGAAAGACACACCTCATACCGCCTGGCTCACAGCCTGTTTTCAGTCAATACTTCGAATATTCAGTTGATTTTTGAGGCGTTTCGCAATTACCTATTAAGGATCTTCCGGGAAGAAAATTCCTGAGTATCTTCTTTATCATAACGATGTATTTTGGCGGAGGTCTGATCCCAACCTACCTGGTGGTTAAGCAGACGGGTCTTATCAACAGTATATGGGCACTGTTCCTTCCGGGGGGTGTTGCTGTCGGGAATATGATCATTGTGCGAAATTATTTTGAACACAGTATTCCGAGAGAAATGGTGGAAGCTGCGGAGATTGACGGAGCATCCAAATGGACAACGTTCTTGAAAGTGGTTGTGCCTTTGTCAAAACCGATCATGGCGGTTATGGTAGTGTTTAGTATGGTGGCATACTGGAATGACTGGTTTACAGCGTTGATCTATCTGACCGGCCAGGGTAAGGCTCCCCTGCCTCTGGTTTTGAGAAATATCCTGATCAAGAGTTCTGCAAGCGCCAGCCAGGCGAGCACAATATCCGGAGGATATG
>JBGVLR010000199.1:0-7825 GCA_045124375.1 Acetatifactor sp. | reverse complement strand
TGATAAGATATCAAAAGAAGAGTGGAAGAAAATATTGCAGGAACACCTGACACAAATAGCCTTTTTCCAGCATGAGCGCCTCGTGCACCTCATAGTGACAGTAACCTTTGCCATACTCACCATGATGTCAATAATCGCATCCATCATGATAAGTAATCTGATGCTTCTGGTACTCACACTGTTATTCTTAGTGCTGTTGGTGCCATATATCATGCACTACTATACACTGGAAAATGAAGTGCAGAAGATGTATACCCAATATGATGAGATTTTGAAGCATCTGTCCTAGCTAGCAAGCATATAAGCGAGTGCAACGAGCAACATATGCACATATAAAAGTAGAAAGTTATCAAAGACAGAACCCGGCGCATAAAAGCCGGTTGTGTCAAAAAGCCACAACCGGCATATGCAATTCGTACAGACACTTAGCTGCGTAGTTCATGCGGGAAAGGGCAGAATGCCCCGGCTGCGTCGGGTTCGTCCCACTAGCAACAACAGTGCAATTCTCTTACTTCTTAAGCTTCTTCTGTGCCGTAGAAAGCATCAGCTTAATACGGTTCAGCTGGTTTACTTCAGAAGCACCCGGATCATAATCGATAGCCACAATATTGGCATCCGGATGATCATGTCTGATTTTCTTTATAACACCCTTACCCACAATATGGTTCGGTAAGCATGCAAAAGGCTGTGCACAGATGATGTTTGTGACGCCTTCATTGATGAGCTCGAGCATTTCACCTGTTAAGAACCAGCCCTCACCGGTCTGATTACCGATAGAAACGATGGGTTCTGCAAAGCTTACGATTTCACGGATCGGTGTAGGAGGCGTGAAATGTTTGCTCTTCTTCAATTCTTTCACAGTAGCACCGCGCAAAACATGTTCGATAGCCCAGATACCCAGGGAAGATACTTTGGCGGATTTCTTACTGGTACCTAAATGCTCAGCCTTGTAAATCTGATTGTAGAAGCAGTACAGCATGAAGTCGATCAGGTCCGGTACGACTGCTTCCGCTCCCTCTGATTCTAAGAGCTCTACCAGGTGGTTATTACCGGCAGGAGAGAACTTTACAAGAATCTCACCGACGATACCCACGCGAGGCTTATTCACATCCCTAAGAGGAATGTTATCAAAGTCACGGATGATAGCACGGCACAGAGAGTTAAATTTGAACAGGTTTATGTGGTCGGCGGAGACATAATCCTGTACCACTTTCAGCCATTTACGGTGTACTTCGTTGACACTTCCGGGAACCGCTTCATAAGGGCGCATGCGATAGACACAGCGCATGAAGATATCACCGAACTGTGCACCGATAGCAGCACGAAGCATCAGCTCTGCATTCAGGTGGAAGCCGGGGTTACTTTCAATACCGGCCAGGTTCAGGGAGATAACAGGTATCTGTTCCATACCGGCCTTGGCAAGGGCACGGCGGATAAAGCCTACGTAGTTGGTGGCACGGCAGCCGCCTCCCGTCTGGGTCATGATGATGGCCGTCTTATTCAGATCATATTTACCGGAAAGTAAGGCTTCCATAATCTGTCCTACTACCAGCAGGGAAGGGTAGCAGGCATCATTATTTACATATTTCAGTCCCACGTCTACAGAATGCTTGTTGTCGTTATCCAGCACCACGAAATTGTAGCCGCATGCATTGAAAGCAGGCTGCAGGATCTCGAAATGGATGGGCGACATCTGGGGACAGATGATGGTATAGTTCTGGCGCATCTCTTCCGTGAAAGCTACTTTTTCAATGGCAGAAGAACGAATGGTACGCGTTTTTCCCAGCTTTTCTCTGACACGGATAGCGGAGAGCAGAGAACGGATACGGATTCTTGCAGCGCCCAGGTTGTTGACCTCATCGATCTTTAAGCAGGTATAAATCTTATCGGAACCGGAAAGGATATCATTCACCTGGTCGGTAGTAACGGCATCCAGACCACAGCCGAAGGAATTGAGCTGAATCAGGTCCAGGTTGTCTACTGTCTTGACATAGCTTGCCGCAGCGTAAAGTCGGGAGTGATACATCCACTGATCGGATACGATCAGGGGACGTTCCGGCTTGGCCAGGTGAGAGATGGAATCCTCTGTCAACACCGCAATGTCGTAGGAAGTGATCAGTTCCGGGATACCATGATTGATCTCAGGGTCAATATGATAAGGACGGCCAGCCAGTACAATGCCGCGCTTGCCGGTTTCTTCCAGATACTTCAGTACCTCTTCTCCTTTTGCCTGCATATCGTGACGGGCAGAGGCCATCTCTTCCCATCCTGCTTTGGCAGCTTCTGCAATCTCCTCTGCCGGGAGCTCTGTGAACTCTTTGGTCAGAGCATCCGTTACGGTTCCAAGATCACGGAAAGACATGAAAGGATTGCGGAATACCACTTCACCGCGGCTGATTTCGTCTACATTATTCTTAATATTTTCCGAATAAGAGGTTACGATAGGGCAGTTGTAATGATTGTTGGCATCTTCGAACTCGTTGCGCTCGTAGAAGAGGGCAGGATAGAAGATGAAATGAACGCCCTGTTTGATCAGCCAGGTCACATGACCGTGAGCCAGTTTGGCCGGGTAACACTCTGATTCACTGGGGATGGATTCAATGCCCAGTTCATAGATTTTCCTGTTGGAGCTGGGGGAGAGAATCACCCGATATCCTAATTTGGTAAAGAAAGTATACCAGAAAGGATAATTCTCGTACATATTCAGGACTCTTGGGATACCGACTGTACCTCTGGGCGCTTTATCTGCATCCAGGGGCTCGTAGGAGAAGAGTCTCTTCAGCTTATAATCGAATAAATTAGGCACGTTGTTGGCATTTTTCTGACCGCCGATACCACGTTCACAGCGGTTTCCGGAGATATATTGTCTTCCGCCGGAGAAACGGTTGATGGTGAGACGGCAACTGTTGGTACAGCCTTTACATTTTGCCATGCTGGTCTCAAATTTCAGGTCACAGATCTTCTGATAGGAAAGCATGGTGGTCTCATAACCTTCCTCGTAACGCTCCCTTGCAATGAGGGCAGCACCGAAAGCGCCCATGATACCTGCAATATCGGGACGGATGGCTTCACAGTTTGCAATTTTCTCAAAGCTGCGAAGTACGGCATCATTATAGAAAGTTCCGCCCTGTACTACAATATGCCTGCCCAGCTCGGAAGCATCAGATACCTTGATAACCTTAAACAAAGCATTCTTGATAACAGAGTAAGCAAGACCTGCGGAAATATCAGCCACGGAGGCGCCTTCCTTCTGGGCCTGCTTAACTTTGGAGTTCATGAATACGGTACAGCGGGTACCAAGATCGATGGGATGGGCTGCAAACAGCGCTTCGGCCGCAAAGTCCTGCACACTGAAGTTCAGGGATTTGGCAAAGGTCTCGATAAAGGAACCGCAGCCTGAGGAGCAGGCCTCATTCAGCTGCACACTGTCTACTGTCTGATTCTTGATCTTGATGCATTTCATGTCCTGACCGCCGATATCCAGGATACAATCTACCTTGGGGTCAAAGAATGCTGCTGCATAATAATGTGCGACTGTCTCCACTTCGCCGTCATCCAACAGGAAAGCAGCTTTCATCAGGGCCTCGCCGTAACCGGTGGAACAGGAGCGCACGATTTCCACGTCCTCGGGAAGCAGAGAATAGATCTCTTTCAGAGAACGGATGGCTGTATGTAAAGGACTTCCGTCATTATTGCTGTAAAAAGAATAGAGCAGAGAACCGTCTTCTCCTACCAGTGCAATCTTGGTGGTGGTAGAACCGGCATCAATGCCAAGGAAAGCCTTGCCGTGATAACCGGCAAGCTCTGCTGTTGCAACGTGATGGCTTGCGTGACGCTTTTTAAAGGCATCATATTCTGCCTCATTTGCAAAAAGCGGTTCCATACGTTCCACTTCGAATTCCATCTTGATCTCCGAGGAAAGCTTGCCCACCATTTCTTCCATGGTATAGGTTACGTCCTCTTTGGCATTTAAAGCAGAACCGATGGCTGCGAACAGATGAGAATTATCGGTGTCGATAATGTGCTCCTCGTCCAGCTTCAGGGTGCGGACGAAAGCAGCCTTTAACTCTGAAAGGAAGTGCAAAGGTCCGCCGAGGAAAGCAACATGTCCGCGAATCGGTTTACCGCAGGCCAGACCGCTGATGGTCTGATTGACTACTGCCTGGAAAATGGAAGCGGCCAGGTCTTCTTTGGTGGCACCCTCATTGATCAGCGGCTGGATATCTGTTTTGGCAAATACACCGCAGCGGGCCGCAATATCATAAAGGGACTTATATCCCTTGGCATATTCATTTAAGCCGGAAGCATCTGTCTGCAGAAGAGAAGCCATCTGGTCGATAAAGGAACCGGTACCGCCTGCGCAGATACCGTTCATACGCTGTTCAACGTTGCCGCCCTCAAAATAGATGATCTTGGCATCCTCGCCTCCTAATTCGATAGCAACATCTGTCTTGGGAGCCAGTGTCTGAAGAGAAGTGGCTACCGCGATTACTTCCTGATTAAAAGGCACTTTCAGGTGGTTAGCCAATGTCAGACCGCCGGAACCCGTGATCATGGGATGGAGGCTGATATTGCCGAGTTTACTGTATGCTTTCTTTAAAAGTGCTGCCAGTGTCTCACGGATATTGGCATAATGACGTTCGTAATCGGAGAACAATATATTATGGGCTTGGTCTATTATTGCGATTTTAACTGTAGTTGAGCCGATATCAATACCTAAGCGACAGGTCTTGTTGTCAGCAGGTACAGTTGGATTCATTGTTTCATTGCTCATGTATCTCGCCCTTTCTTTATATTATAATACAAAATTTATGCAATCATTAGACATTTTACACCACGTTTAGACAAAATGCAACGAACAAACTGCTATAAAAATCGAACGTTGTGTAAAAAAAATGAAAAGATTTCCTTAAAATTTATTTAGAATTCTTTTTTTTACCTAAAAACAATTTTGCATGGTTTACTTATGGGGATTGGAATGGTAAAATAATAATATCTATATTCAGTTTATGGTAAGGAGCATTTGAAAATGAGTAAATTTGAACGAAAGTTTGGGAAGTATGCAGTGAGGAATCTTTCCCTGGTACTGATCGCTTGCTATATTGTAGGTTATGTGATCCAGCTGTTTGCACCGGGAATCCAGAGCCTGCTTACCCTGAATCCTTATAAGATCCTGCATGGTCAGATATGGAGACTGGTGACATGGATATTGATTCCCCCTGACAGTCTGGATCTTTTTACAATCATCATGTTGATGTTTTATTATAATGTAGGTACTTCCCTTGAGAGGACATGGGGCACTTACAGATATAATGTATATATGTTTTCGGGAATGCTTTACACCATTATCGGAAGCTTTCTGGCATATGGAATCTATTGGGGGCTGGCGAAAGCAGCAGGCACCCAGGTGAGTGCTGCTGTGGTACAGAGCGCGTCTACGTTGTTCAGTACCTATTACATCAATATGTCCATATTCCTGGCATATGCAGCTACTTTCCCGGATGCCAGGGTACTTTTGATGTTTGTGATCCCTGTTAAAATGAAGTGGATGGGTATTGCCTATGCAGTGTTGCTTCTGTATCAGTTGATCACCGGTATAGGAATCCCTGTATTTAATATTTTCTACCGGATTGCATTAGTGGCATCTCTCCTGAACTTTATCATCTTCTGGATCACTTCCAGAGGAAGGATATCCATGTCGCCTAAGCAGGCTAAGCGCAGACAGGAGTTTCGCAGTGAGGTAAAGCGCAATACCCGTGTGACCAAGCATAAGTGCGCAATCTGCGGAAGAACAGATGAAGATGACCCTTCTTTGGAGTTCCGTTTCTGCTCAAAATGTAATGGAAATTATGAATATTGCCAGTATCACCTTTTCACACACGAGCATGTGAAGTAGAGGATCGTGCCGCAGGCATCTGAAGAACGGAAGGTGCGAGGGCCGGATGAGAATAATAACGGGAAAGGAATCGATAACATGAATAAAGAAGTGCTATTTGCACAGACACTGGAGCAGGTGAGGAAGCTTGCCAAAGAGCAGGGGAATTGTGTCAGTGAAGAACAGGTAAAGGAAGCATTTGATCCGCTGGGGCTGAATAATGACCAGCTGCAGATGGTATTTGATTATCTGGTAAAGCATAAGGTGGGTATCAATGAGCCTGTGAATGTGGATGATTATCTGTCAGAGGAAGAGAAAGATTATCTCGAGGACTACCTGCGCGAAATCGAAATACTCGGAGAGATCAGCGATGGGGAAAGAGAGGCTGTTACACTGTCTGCAATGGCAGGTGAGAGTGCAGCGCAAGGACGTCTGGCAGAGGTCTATTTAAAAGATGTAGTAGACATCGCAAAATTATATGCAGGTCAGGGTGTTTTTCTTGAGGATCTGATCGGTGAAGGAAATATGGCGTTGGCAATGGGAACCGGCATGCTGGGCTGTCTGGAGCATGCATCGGAGGCACAGGGTATGCTGATGAAGATGGTCATGGATGCCATGGAAGAGTATATTGCCGAGAATGCGGAAAATGAGAAGCTGGACAAGAAGGCGGCAGATAAAGTAAATGAAGTGGCAGATAAAGCCAAAGAGCTTTCCGAAGAGCTGCGCCGAAAGGTGACGCCGGAAGAACTTGCCGAAGAAAGCGGGATGTCTTTAAGCAGAATCATGGATGCGGTGCGAATCAGCGGCTATAAGATTGAGTACATTGAGGTAGACAGAAATGTATAAACAGCAGTACGAAGACTATAAATATGTGATGCAGGACACCTATCAGATGTATCTGGGTACTAAATACAGTATTCAGGAAGTGATAGATAATGAAGAGGTGCCGTTTAAATTCAGACTGATCGTGGAACGCTATGTTTATCAGGATATGGATCCGGAGACGACACTGGAGAGTCAGCTTTATTATCTGACGTCCAAGGACCTGGCATTTCGGATTTACAGGCAGATTAAGATGAAGGTCAAGGTAAATGTCATCGAGGAGAAAAAGAGTTTGACCGGTAAGCGTAAAAAGGTGTATACTACACAGATCCTGTCCATAGATCAGCTGGTAAAATTAACACCGGCTGAGAAAGAAGAAAAGGGAATGGTCATCCAGGAGCTGATGTGCAGCAAGCTGGCATTGATGACTTTCTAAACCAGCGCCGGGGACTGTTCGGCAACAGATTTTTTCGGCAAAAGCCCGGATGACAGAGGGAAAGAACATAAGGGAGCGAAAACATGAAAATAGAAGATTTAAAAGCATATGAGATCATAGAGAAAAGAAGAATAGATGATCTGAATTCGGAGAGTTATATCCTGCGTCACCGTAAGAGCGGTGCACGTGTGGCTCTTCTATCCAATGATGATGAGAATAAAGTATTTTATATCGGATTCCGTACACCGCCTAAGGATTCCACTGGCGTGCCCCATATCATTGAGCATACCGTACTTTGCGGTTCTAAGGAATTTCCTGTGAAGGATCCGTTTGTAGAACTGGTAAAAGGTTCTTTGAATACGTTTCTGAATGCAATGACATATTCGGACAAGACGGTATATCCCATTGCAAGCTGCAATGACAAGGACTTCCAGAACCTGATGCATGTGTATCTGGATGCAGTGTTTCATCCGAACATTTATAAGGAAGAGAAGATCTTCCGTCAGGAAGGCTGGCACTATGAACTGGAAAATGCTGATGCACCGCTCAAATATAACGGCGTGGTTTACAATGAAATGAAGGGCGCATATTCATCACCGGATGATGTACTCTCAAGGGTGTGTATGAATTCGCTTTTTCCTGATAATTCATACAGCACTGAATCAGGCGGTGATCCCGAGAATATTCCGGAA
>JBGVLR010000198.1:0-49000 GCA_045124375.1 Acetatifactor sp. | reverse complement strand
GAATAAAATGTTCTTCTGCTAATCCAATCTGC
Source organism: Acetatifactor sp. (assembly GCA_045124375.1). Lineage (GTDB taxonomy): Bacteria > Bacillota > Clostridia > Lachnospirales > Lachnospiraceae > Acetatifactor. Next base: position 48,968 of record JBGVLR010000198.1, on the reverse strand, counting down.
ATTTCATTTTCAAATGCCATATCCCCTCTGCCAATCAAATCACCAGCAAAACAAATTAAATTTATATTTATACCACTTTCAGTTTTAACTTTTTCAATATCTTTAATTAATTTTTCTACTAAAGAATCAATCTCTGGTATTGAAGAAGCATTAATGTGTATATCCGAAATATGTAAAATTCCAATTTTCTTCATCTATTAGTTCCCTTTCTCTAATTCCAAATTAGATTTCTTGCAAACTTATATTCAGTCATTCCGTCTTTAAATAAATCCATATATATCCTGCACATACTCCCTATAACGATACATCTTTCGTGGCAACCCTTTTCTCCTTAATATCAAGAGCTCTTGAAAATTCCTTTTGCTGCCCTGACATGTATAAATCTAAAAATTCATCTCTTCAATCCATATTGACACCCTATAATTCAAATATCCTATTTCCCATTTTTCTCTTCTTTTCTATATTGGGAAATATTTATTTCTCTGCAAGCCAATCAGCAATATCGACAATCCTTATTCCCTCATACTGATACTCTTCATTTCTGGTCCTGGCTATTACCATCTTAGGATATGCATCCTTTATCTGAAGCAATGGCTCCACTTCTCGCTTAAAGGTCTTTTCATCGCTGATATTGTCAGACACCTGAATATATATCTTCTCACTACGTTTTAAAGCGACAAAATCAATTTCTTTCTTATAAAGCACTCCCACATACACTTCATAACCTCGTCTAAGCAATTCAATAGCAACAATATTCTCAAGTACACGTCCGACATCAAGGTTTTTGATTCCTAACTTTGCATATCGGAATGTATGATCACTTAAATACAACTTATCGTTTGAGGAAAGATATTTTTTTCCCTGTATGTCATATCTGCGGAATTTATAAAATGCAAACGCATTGCACAGATATTCCAAATAGCTACCTACTGTCTTGTGGTTAATTTTATCCTTATTACTGGTCAATGCATCTGCTATATTTCTTGCTGACGTAAGATTAGAGATGTTGTCCATCAAAAAATCTACGATTCGATTCATAAGAATCGGATTACGAATTTTATACTTCTGACGAATATCTCTCACAATCAGAGTATCAAACACATCTGCAATATAGTCATATTTAGCCTCTTGTTCTTTATAGAGATAAGAACCAGCCATACCCCCTTCTTTTAAATATCTATCAAAGGCTATATACCTGTCACTCAATCCGTAATACTGAAGAAATTCTTTAAACGAAAACGGGTAAACTTTCACTTCAAAGGTTCTTCCGGTGAACAACGTTGCCAGATCGGAACTTAAAAGGAATGCATTGGATCCCGTAATATAAATATCAAATTTTTCCATTGCATGCAGATTATTTATTGTCAGTTCAAAACTGGGACACATCTGCACTTCGTCAATCAACACAAAATTTTCTGTTTTCTTAACGTATGATTTCTCGATATAATCATTTAGCACATGGTAGTCCTTAAACACTTCATATTTAGTAAGATTAAAATTGATGTGGATAATATTTGCATTTGGATAAGTTTCTTCGATATATTCTTTAAAGGCTTCTAATAATTTGGATTTTCCACTTCGTCTGACACCGGTTATAACCTTTATATCAGGTGTTCCCACAACATTTATTAACTTTTGTAAATATCCTGTTCTATCAATCAATTTCATAATAAAAATCACCTCACTTCTCTTATTATATAGTATCTATTTCCCAAAATCAATATTTTTTAAATAATGGGAAATAACTTCAGTAAGTATACATGACAATTCATTTCGCCTTCATCAATTATCTCATATACTTTTTTCATTACATGTAACAATAAATCAAGTCATTATAGTTAAGAAAAACAGCTATCCATTTTGTAAAAGGATAGCCACTTACATATATGATAATTTATGAGATTATCATTCAATATCAAGAATCATTTGTTTTAGTTTGTTCTTATCAATTTCTTTATCCGTAAAGTCAAATCCCAACTTAGTATACATTGCATACAACTCTTCCATAGATATTAACTCACCGGATAATACATCCTCTGGATGCGGTACTACACTTATATTTTTTACCAACGTTTGCTTATGTAACATCTCTATTGCTTTACCAAGCATCATTTTAGCATATCCTTTCCTTCTATAAGCATTATGAACCGAAAGGAAACGAATTTCAGCTGTATTGTCTGAACTTACAAGCTGCATATATCCAATTTCCTCTCCTTTTATCTCTACCCTAACCTCCAATAGGTCATCACATTTTTGTGTGTAACATTTTACCATGATTCAATCTTCCTCCTATAAGTTTTGATAACCATAAAATTAACATATATATTATTATACCGATTTATACAATATAAACCCATATATTAAGACTTGGATTTTACAAATTATTACTCCATTTTCGGAATTGTGTGTTTGATGTGTAAATATTTCGTCAAACTGAAGTTTCTATCCCCTACAAATATTTGTATATAGTAATCTATTAGCCTCACTGTCGAATATAGCGACATTGCTTTTTGGTATTATCAGGATAAAAATATATCGCACGAAGTTTTATTGCAATATTTATTTCTTCTTCTATTCGTTTTTGAAGGTCCCATTCTTCAGAACCACTTACATATTTTACACATATATTTGGGTACGAATTTGCAATATCTCTCCATTTAGCAGTATGACGAATTTCACCTTCTTTTTTAAAAAACAATTTACTCCACTTTCGAAAACGTCTTACTTTAACTCCATCTAAACAGCAACCTTTAATCATTAACTTAAAGTCTTTTTCTAATTCAATCTTTATATTACTTGTTTGACCAACCTCTAAACAAGTATAGTCTACACATTCTTCTGCTTTACCATATACTATACATATTCCTGATTTGTTCCAATCTTCTAACAAATTAATCTCATTCGCATTTTCAGTAGAAAATGCAACAATCATTTCTTCACTATTCACAAAATACCGTCATAGGCTTGGTCAAATGTTTTCTACTGATACATTCCCTAACCATCAACGTACCATCCGTTTTTTCAATGACAAAATCCGTAGTGTACTCTCCATCTGCTAAACCTTCCAAAAAGACATTCACCTGGAAAGATTTCACATCCTCTGACTCCGACAATAAATCCGCATAAGCATACTGGATGGGATCATAGGTCTTACAGACTCCTTCACATTTCGCAATATACCGTTTCGTGCACTTGGCTCCCTTGTAATTTTTCTTTCTCATAATGACCACCTTTTCTCCTTCTATCAACCGCCAAAAACGGTGTTTTATTTTTGGCAAAACGCCAAAAATGAGAACGTTAAAAACCTTGATTTTACGGGCATCGCAAAAAATGAAATCCCTAATTTGGCAACCTCTCCATGTGTTTGTGGAAAGCCCTCTATTCCGAAAAAGGCAAGCCCAATTTTCCTGCCTCTTTTCCTCACGGAATTTTCCACGTAAAAAATAATCCAAAAATCAATACAAGAGTCATCTTCTTTCCTTCCACATCTTCAAAAGAAAAAGTACCGGAAAGCCGCATAAATACTGAGGTTTTCCACTATTCTTTTCATAAATTTCGGCATCAAAAAAGAGACCCTGAGGAGTTTTTACTTCTCCGTTTCAAGGTCTCTTCTCGTTTTTTTATTTAGTTAGCGGATAAACTTGGCTGCCCCTTTGGGGAAAATAGGATTGCCGCTGAACATTATTTTAATCCTTATTTAAAATATGCCACACCCGACTCAAAGATCTTCAGATCCTGCTCGCCATAGATATTGATAGCCACAGCAGTATCGCGTCTCTCAGAGTGAGCCATCTTACCGAAGCATCTTCCGTCAGGAGAAGTGATACCTTCGATGGAGCAGTAAGAACCATTGATATTGTATTCTTCATCCATGGATACGTTGCCGTCCATATCGGAGTACTGAGTAGCTACCTGGCCGTTGGCAAAGAGCTTGTCAATCCACTCCTTAGGAGCTACGAAACGTCCTTCTCCGTGTGAAGCAGGATTACAGTAGGTAGCGCCGAGAGTCGCACCCTGCAGCCAGGGAGACTTGTTGGATACCACTTTAGTGTAAACCATCTTGGAGATATGGCGGTTAATGGTATTGAAGGTCAGTGTAGGAGAATCCTCCTTCTGTCCCAGAATCTCACCGTAAGGTACCAGTCCCAGCTTAATCAGCGCCTGGAAACCGTTACAGATACCGAGTGCCAGACCGTCTCTCTCATTTAAGAGCTTCATAACTGCTTCCTTCATCTTCTCATTCTGGAAAGCAGTAGCGAAGAACTTAGCACTTCCGTCAGGTTCATCACCGGCTGAGAATCCACCCGGGAACATGATGATCTGTGCCTGATCGATAGCCTTCTCAAAGATTTCTACGGAATCGCGGATATCTTCTGCTGTCAGGTTCTTAAATACTCTGGTCACTACGTTAGCACCGGCTCTTTCGAAAGCCTTGGTACTGTCGTATTCACAGTTGGTACCGGGGAATACCGGAATAAATACGGTAGGTTTCGCAACCTTATTCTTACATACATAAATGCTGTCAGCCTTGTAAACATCACTTGCAACTGCTTCGGTACCCTTCTTAGCCTTGGTAGGGAATACCTTCTCCAGCTTGCCGGTCCATGATTTCAGGGCCTCATCCATGGTAATCTTCACATCGCCGTATACAAATGCAGGCTCCTCGGTTACAGTACCGATCACTGTGTAATCCAGTTCTTTTGCATCCAGCTCTGCCAGCTTGTCAGCAGGGATTTCAGCGATGATGTCGCCCAGTCCGTTAGCAAACAGGTCATCTGTAGTCACTTCATTGTCTACTGCTACACCCAGCTTGTTACCGAATGCCATCTTGGACAGTGCTGCAGCGGCACCCTTAGCATCCAGAGCATAAGCAGAAACAATGGTCTTATCCAGAGTCAGTTCATGAATCTTGCTGTACAGCTCCATAACTGCCTCGTAAACAGGAATATCGAAATCGTCTTTCTCAATCTCAAAGCGTACCAGCTTGTTGCCGGCCTTTTTCAGTTCAGGTGTTACGATATCGCCGTATTTTGCGATATCTACTGCAAAGGATACCAGTGTAGGAGGTACATCGATATCATTGAAGGTACCTGACATACTGTCCTTACCGCCGATAGAAGGCAGTCCGAAGCCGATCTGTGCATCATAAGCACCCAGCAAAGCTGCAAACGGCTGACTCCAGCGCTCAGGATCAGATGTCATTCTGCGGAAATACTCCTGGAAGGTGAAGCGAATCTTGCTGTAGTCACCACCGGAAGCTACGATCTTAGCCATGGACTCTACTACTGCATAAACAGCGCCGTGGTAAGGGCTCCAGGAGGAGAGATAAGGATCGAAGCCGTAGCTCATCATAGTTACGGTATCGGTCTTACCCTTCAGTACAGGAAGCTTAGCTACCATGGACTGGGTCTCGGTCAGCTGATATTTTCCACCGTAAGGCATGTATACACTGCCTGCGCCGATGGAGGAGTCGAACATCTCCACAAGTCCCTTCTGGGAGCATACGTTCAGGTCATTTAACAGTGCCAGCCATGCAGCCTTTACATCACCGTTCTCCAGCTGTTTGCCTACTTCTTCTACAGACCATTTATCAAAATAATTATCTTCTTCACAAGGAATATCTACTTTAACCGTAGTCTCCTGATGAGCACCGTTGGTATCCAGGAAAGCACGCTTCAGGTTAACAATGGTCTTGCCTCTCCAGTTGAGCACCAGTCTGGGATCCTCAGTTACAACGGCAACAGGGATAGCTTCCAGGTTCTCTTCGTTGGCATAGCCAAGGAATTCTTCAACGTCTTTCGGATCTACAACTACTGCCATTCTTTCCTGAGACTCGGAAATAGCAAGCTCGGTCCCGTCCAGACCTGCATATTTCTTAGGTACTTTATCAAGATCAACAGTCAGACCGTCTGCCAGCTCACCGATTGCTACAGATACACCGCCTGCACCGAAGTCGTTACACTTCTTGATCAGCTTACTGACTTCCTCTCTGCGGAACAGTCTCTGAATCTTACGCTCGGTAGGAGCATTACCCTTCTGTACCTCGGCACCACATGTCTCAATAGAGCTCTCTGTGTGCACCTTGGAAGAACCGGTAGCACCGCCGCAGCCGTCACGTCCGGTACGTCCGCCCAGCAGGATGATGATATCACCGGGATCAGAAGTCTCACGGATTACATTTCTTCTGGGAGCAGCACCCATAACGGCACCGATTTCCATTCTCTTAGCCACATAATTGGGATGATAGATTTCTTTTACAAAACCGGTAGCCAGACCGATCTGATTACCATAGGAGGAATATCCGCTTGCCGCACCGCGAACCAGCTTCTTCTGAGACAGCTTACCCTTCAGGGTGTCAGCCACAGGAACGGTAGGGTCGGCAGCACCGGTTACACGCATAGCCTGATATACATAGCCTCTTCCGGACAGGGGATCACGGATCGCACCGCCCAGACAGGTAGCCGCGCCACCGAAAGGCTCGATCTCGGTAGGATGGTTGTGTGTCTCATTCTTGAAGAATACCAGCCACTCCTCGGTTACTTTCTCTCCGTCATAATCCATTTCTACAGGTACAACTACGGAGCAGGCATTGATCTCATCGGACTCTTCCATATCGGCCAGCTTGCCGTCTTTTTTCAGCTTTCTCATAGCCATCAGTGCCAGATCCATCAGACATACGAACTTGTCACTTCTGCCTGCAAAGATCTCTGCTCTGGTATCCAGATAACTCTGGTAAGTGGTCTCGATAGGAGAACGATAATATCCGTCACCGAACTCTACATCAGTCAGTTCTGTAGAGAAAGTGGTATGACGGCAGTGGTCGGACCAGTAGGTATCCAGCACACGAATCTCGGTCATGGAAGGATCTGTCTTCTCATCACCGCGGAAATAATTCTGGATATGCAGGAAATCCTTAAAGGTCATAGCCAGACCAAGGGAATCGTACAGCTTACGCAGTTCTCCCTCTTCCATATCACAGAAACCGTCAAAAATAGACACATCAGCAGGATCATCATATACAGTGATCAAAGTCTCCGGCTTCACCAGATCTGTCTCCCTGGAATCTACAGGGTTGATACAATAAGCTTTGATTTTCGCAAATTCTTCGTCAGAGATATCACCTACCAACAGATAAGTAACTGCTGTCTTGATGACCGGCTCTTCATTCTCATCCAGGAACTTCACACACTGTACTGCAGAATCTGCTCTCTGGTCGAACTGACCGGGCAGAAATTCTACGGAAAATACTCTGCTGCCTTCCGGAATCTCAATGGTTTCCTCATACAAATCATCTACAGGCGGTTCAGAAAATACGGTCTTACATGCTTTGGCAAATACTTCATCTGAAATATTCTCCACATCATAGCGTATAAATACGCGAACTGCCTCCACATCATTAATGCCCAGATAGTTCTTCAGTTCTTCCTGAAGCTCATGAGCCTTTACTGCAAAGGGGGCTTTCTTTTCTACATAGATACGTCTTACGTTTCCCATGCTGGATCCTCCAAATTTATTCAGGTTGTATCTTGGCGGAGCCTCTTTTCATCATTTTGACTCCACACTATACTAACATTATACCTTTCTCTGCCTTTTCACACAATAGCCTAAAACAACAAATTTACACAAATTTTAACTTATCTTTTGTGGGGGATACCCTTTTCCCCTTACTCATGCAGCCTGTGAATCAGCCGATAAGCAATATCATTTTGAGAAATCAGGCTCTCTGTATGTGCAAAGAACACAATCCCATCCGTAGGGGCCTTCACTGTCTCCCGTATAGTTCCTTCATAGGGGTCTATGATCTGCGCCATGACACTTCCATACCTGACATCATCCCCTGCTTTGACCAATCCGCGGAAAATACCGGATCTGCCCACATGTACATCGCTTAAATCTTTTTCATACAAAACATGGCTGATAAAGCCGGAATGACTCTCATAACGGATGATACCCATTCTCTTTAAAAATCGCAGCACAGCTGCCACCGCCTGTTTTGCACTTACCTCATCGATCTCGCTGTTTTTATTGGTATAGACAGAAAATGCCGCTGTCATCTCATTTTGCCAGTTATAATTCAGGGTCTTCGTATCGATCGGTGCAGGCTTCCTGACCACAACATAAGGCAGCCCGAACAGATTCGCCAGCGAAGTATTCTGATAGCCGGTCTCCATCATTCTCACATGAGGCACAAACTCTCCTCTCATATAAAAAGAGGCAAACTGAATCCCATAGACATACTCCTTTATTTCACTGAGCAGCCCGGCAGCCAGTCTGGACGTAGGATCGCCTTCGCTGTTTCCGGGAAAACATCTGTTGATATCAGAATTATCTACCCCAAAGAACCGGTTATTGCTGTTAATAGAATAGGAATTTACCACCGGTATCACCATAACCTGTTTGCCCGCACTGATACAGCCGTTATTTTCCAGTTCCTTTAAAGCCTTTACCAGCTGCGAACAAATATAAAGCTGCTGAACTTCATTACCACGCACCGGTCCTACGATACAGGCCGCCTTCTCTCCCTTACCGAACTGATATCCAAGGACACGCATGTCTTCCCTGTAAACTGAATGTAAGGTATATATTTCCTGAACGTTCATACTTAACCTCCCCTACTCAATCTCGGTGAGAATTCTGGCCAGCAGGTCACCTTCATAGACCACCGGATAGACTCTCAGTGTGAAGAGCAGCCCTTTTCTTTCCGTCACAATTCTTTTCACCACAGTTCCGGAATAAGGATCCACAATCTCGCCAATCAGATCACCCTTACAGACATAATGGTTATGCTCTATCTTTGGCAGGAAAATACCCGTAACGTCACTTCTGATGAAATCCACCTCACCATCGCTGGAAACCGCCGGGAGCTGTACCTGCGGCACCGGACCGTGCCACATTCCCATATCCTCCATCAGATTCAGGATTCCATCCACGATCTGATTGCCATAATGAATATTGATATTATTTCCCTGGCCCATCTCCATGACCATGGTGGGCACTCCCATCAGGTTCAGAGAATGTGCCAGCGTAGACTCATGCACTGTTGCCGTGGCATTCATCCAGATCATGTCCACATTGGTCCTTCTGGCATATGGAAGCAGCTTCTCCGCAAATTCTTCGCTGAGCCGCACCTGAGGAATCTCTCTGACAAAGATATCACTGGCATGGATATCCAGGCAGATATCCGCACCGATAATATCCTCCACAATGGCAGCATTGATTCTTTCCATCATATCTCCTGCTGCATTTCCCGGAAACATGCGGTTCATATCTATATCCAGCCCCGGAACAGAACGATGTGCCATATCGATTCCCATAGGATTGAGTGCCGGATAAATATCCACAATACCTGTCAGATATTCCTTTCTTTCATTGATTCTTCGGGCTATTTCATAACAGATATACTGTCCCTCCAACTCGTCCCCATGAATTCCCGATACGATCGCAATCCTTCTCATTTGCCTCGTCGGTTCCAGGGGAAGGATTCTGTTCTTTCTGATCGCAAGATGCTCTCCTACCGGAAGTTCCATCTTGATTACTGTTTCTACCATTTTCCCTCCAATCTGCAATAACCAGCCTTTTAATGCTTCGCTTTGTCGGCAAAATGCTGATTATCGCGAAAAATGCTCCAGAGTATCTCTCTGAAGCATGCTATATTGCCCACTTCTGTCCTTTACTTACTACATTATAATCCAAGCTCTGATAATATGTATAAAAGTTCTTTATCAACTGTCTCACCTGTGATTCCAATGGTTCTGGCATTTATCTTCATACCATCCAGTATATACATAATACTACGTGCCTTCCCCTCACAGTCTTTACAAACAAATTCACCGTTCTCTACCCCGGTCTCTATCAGTTTCTGAAGGATGAGCACCGAAGTATCAAATTGTTGTTTGAGCAGGTTATCTTTCTTAGGTAACTCTTCATTATCAAAATAAAATTCGTAAATCGCCCTGTCCAGACTATTTTCTTTCTGAAGGATCTGCTTTTTCTGCTCTTTTAAAAATAAGATCAATATATCTGCTGCCGTGGCATCCTCATCAATATCCTCTCCATGAAAGATATCCATGGCCTTGCATTCCAAATGCAATATCTCGGAAAAAACAGATTCTGTATCTGCAAAATGCAAATATAAGCCGCCCCGGCTGATATTGCAGGCTTCCACAATATCCTTCATGGTCACCTGTTTATAGCCCTTTTCCTCAAAAATATGTCTTGCTGTCTCTACAATGTACCTTCTCTTCTGTTCAGATTTCTCTCCCACCTGCAGTCCACCTCTGCCATCTTCATTTTACAATGTCTATCCGTTCTCATTTTATCACACTTTTCCAAAAAGTACAGTACAAAATCTGCCCTTCCCAGTGCTATATTTACCATTTCCAATTTGGTTACGACAAATTATTACAAAAAAATAATATTTTTTGCAAAAAAACACTGGACATTTTTCGAATTATAGGTTATAATGACGTTGTTCGGTTGAGATACCGAACTGCTATATAGCAAATTCCGGAAGAATTCCCCTTTTACACAATCGAAGCGTCTGCAGGTTTCCTGTAGGCGCTTTGATTGTGTATACTTTTAATATTTATCTACGAAATCTGTTCCCGTCTCTCCACGCATCTTCTCTATATAGACAGTCGGATCTTTTTCCATCTGAAGCATGATATCCAGCGAATCCAGCAACAATCTCTCCTGCCTGTAACGATTCATTTCATTGGGTCTGTCCAGATACGCTTTAAAGTGGTCCACCTGCCATACTAAAATATCAGCCAGTGTATAGCCTGCCACCTTGTATTCGCACAGAAACTTTCCATAGTCATGATAATAAGCAAACTCCCTCAGGACACCGTTAGACTCTTTCATTCTCTCCCAAAGGCCGTCCGCATAACTCTGGTCCTCTCCTGCGCGTCTGGCCAGCTCTTCCAGCCATTTCTTAAGAATCTGTAGTGCTTTGGCAAGTCTTTCTTCCTGGTTCATGCTCTTTCTCCTCCATGTTTCTTCATTGCGCAATTTAAAACAGACTGCGCCCATTCTTGATAAAATTTATAGGTAGCCGGGATATCCAGCTACCTATTTTCTGCTTTAGTATACACACTTAAAACCATTTGTCTCGTGATACATTTCCCTGTAACCGTCTACATCTCCATAATGTGTACAAACCACTCTGTAAGTTTCTCCTACTATGGAATCCGGATATGTAAACGCCAACACACAAGTTGCTGTGTTATAAGCTTCTCCTCCATCAGACACTGCCACAGTTACCCAATCGTTTCCATTTTTAATCTGAACCTTTATGTCCTTTGCCCCAACAAGTGAAGCAGTAGTATTCATACCGGTAGTGATAGTCACATACATACCATTAGCACTATAGCTAATATCAATTGAATTATCTATAAATGTAGTAGATCTGGCAGAAGAATTTACTTCTGTATCACTTTCCAAAATTTGACATTCAAGTTTCACTACACTTTCCTCTTCTTTTGCAAATGCAAGAACACCATTAAAAAGAACTAAAACACTCAATAAAGACAATGTTGCTATAATTTTTTTCATTTTTTCTCCCGTCCTTTTTGTAAATTTTAGAAGCTACTATTTTCAATAATATTTTTGATGTTCTCAATCTCAATATTACTGTTTACAGTATAAATACTGGTTTTAATATAAAAACATGCTACGTATTCCGTATAATCATCATTAACTTTTCTATAAAAATCAACTTTCGCTCCATTAATTTCCTCTGATTCCAACAGTTCAAACATATCAAAAGTTAAATTTTTCCCTGTAATATCTCCATCATATTCTTTCCTAGAAAACTTAATAAATGATTCATCTTTTTTAAACAAACATTCACCCAGAATATATACATTGCTGTCAAAAATATTTACACTACATAAACTGAAATCCTGCATTATATCCGTTGAAGTCGGTGCCCAAATAAAACGAACATAGTTTATTGGTACTTCATCAAATGACATATAAGAATTTGCTAAATACTCTGTATCAACTGACAATGGCGAAACTATAGAAATATTAGTTTCTGTGTCTTTCTGCATCCAATGAAAAAATCCTTCCTTCTGAGCAAATGTCACAGCTGTCCCACCCAGAAACATTGCTACAACCAGCGCAATAATAAATGTCACGTTAGCAAAAGCCGTGCTTCTAAAGATATGACGCAATTTCATCTGAATTCGCATAGTAAGCGGATAGGGCGATTCCTCCTCATCCGGTCTTTCGCGAAAAGCAAAAAAGGTCCAGAACCTGTCCAACGCCTTGCTTGCAGTATAGAAGTCTCCTTCTCTTCTTTCAATGGGATCTATCACCTGCAGCAAATCAATGATTGCATTTACCTCTTCATTGTCGAATTCATCCTGGCCGGCTTCATACATATACCATCGTAGTCGTTCTCTCAAGACTTTGATAATTTTTTTATCCGTTCCCCATCTCATTTCTTATTCCTCTTTCACAAAATTTAAAAGCTTACGTTTCGTTACTGTTTAGTATTTTAATTTTCTTATTTTGCGCATTTCGACTATAGGCTTTTATCATGTCTCTCGCGGTTACGAGAAGCCATCCTTTGGGATTACAGTGTCCCCGAAGCATGTCCACATTTTTCCAGGCTTCAAAAAATGTACGTTGGACGATGTCTTCAATCACCATCATATCTACCTTCGGCAATGTAAGATGTGCAAAATGCAGTAACGTTGTGTAGTTGTCCTTATACAACTCTTGAAAAAAGGCAACAGTTTCCTCGTTTGTAATTGCTCGATACAACATCATTCCCCCTTTCGCAGTATTAAAACATGTTTTCCTTTTACAGCTATATTTTACTTATAGAAGACGTAGTTGTCAATTCTGAATTACTATTTTCTGCCATCATCTATCCTTACGTTCCTGATTCTTCAAAATGCAACTTCCTGATACAAAAAGAAGACATCTATACTTTTTTGCAAAAAGAAAGTGCCAAAAAACGCTAAACATTTTTTGACACTAAATTCTTTTAGCAGGGGAAGAGGGGATCGAACCCCCGTTAACGGTTTTGGAGACCGCCGCACTACCGCTGTACTATTCCCCTATATTATGTTGTTTCCAGCTGACGAATTGTATTATAACACAACTCATACCAATTAATCAAGTATAAATTTCAAAATTTTTCGAAAAATTGTTACAGTTCCGCCAAAACGTTGTGGCCATACGGATCATGCTTGCATAAATGAGTATGACCGCTACGTTAAGAGCAGAGCAATCGCGTTAAAGAAGGGGAAGTCCTCTGCAAATGGGTGTGGGCAAACCTTACCGAAACAACGCATTCACCACATCCTGTAGTGATTTCACGCCAATGATGCGCATATCTCCGTTATATTTCAAAGTTGCAGCACAGCTGGCAGGAAGGATACATGTATCAAATCCCAGCTTTTCAGCTTCTGCCACCCTTTGGGCAGGCATGCTCACAGAACGTACCTCTCCGCTCAAGCCGATTTCTCCAAAAGCAATCAGTTTAGGACTCAGCGGACGATTGCGGAAGCTGGACAGAATTGCCAGCGCAATACCAAGATCTATGGCAGGTTCCGTAATTTTCATTCCTCCGGTAATATTGACGTAAGCATCGCAGCCGGACATCTGGGCACCAAGGCGCTTTTCAAGCACTGCCATCAACAGATTTACCCTGTTAAAATCAGTTCCGGTAGTCTGTCTTCTGGGAATTCCGAAATTGCTCTGGCAGACCAGCGCCTGTATCTCAATCAGAATAGGTCTCGTCCCCTCCATGGAACATGCTACTACAGAACCGCTGGCATTTTCCGGTCTGCCTTCCAGCATATATTCAGAAGGGTTCGCCACCTCGACCAGGCCCTCTTCACGCATTTCAAATACTCCGATTTCATTAGTGGAACCAAATCGGTTCTTTACTCCACGCAGAATGCGGTAAGAAGCATGGCGGTCTCCCTCAAAATAAAGTACAGTATCTACCATATGCTCCAGAACTCTGGGCCCCGCCACCGTTCCTTCTTTTGTTACATGTCCTACAATAAATACGGATACACCCAATCCTTTTGCAAGCTGAAGCAAAATTCCTGTGGATTCTCTCACCTGTGAAACACTGCCGGGCGCCGCAGAAACACTTTCATTGAACATGGTCTGAATGGAATCAATTACTACAGCTTTAGGCTGCTCTTGTCTGATAACTTCTGCAATGGTATCCAGATTGGTCTCACACAGTAAAAGCATATTAGCACCAAAAGAACCGATTCTGTCTGCCCTCATCTTAATCTGTACCAGGGACTCTTCTCCCGAAATGTACAGAACTTTGTTTCCCTGCTCCGATAGCTGTCGGCACACCTGAAGCAGAAGGGTGGATTTACCTATTCCGGGATCGCCGCCCACGAGTGTCAGGGAGCCCTGCACAATGCCGCCTCCCAATACTCTGTCCAATTCATTGATATGTGTCAGAAGTCTGTCTTCTTCCTTCAGTTCTATTTCCGATAGTACAGAAGGGGCAATCCGCTGCATCCTCTGCTGCGTCTTGCCTCCTGATGTTTTGGAGGGGGCTGCACTGACAGTCTCCTCCACCATAGTATTCCATTCTCTGCACCCGGGACATTGACCCATCCATTTACCGGATTCATAACCACAGTTCTGACAAAAATATACTGTCGTCTTACCTTTTGCCATGAAGTCCCTTTCCTATTTTGCCGGCTTATGCCTGAACAACTTTAACTGATACTTCTCCTGCACCCTCCAGCTCCACGCTCAGACTGAGCTTACCGCCAAATCCTGTCTTCATTGTACCTACGCTTTCACCTGCAACGAAAACTTCATATTCAGTATCATCTATAAGGCCCACAGTAATCTGGGCATCTTCATCTCCTTCTACCACAAATTCCACTCCCGCATCTGTCTCTTTGAAATTCAGGACACTTGTTCCCGGTACTGATTCATACAGGAACATACCATTCTTCTCCAGCTTGGTAATCTCGTGATAAGTCTTTACCTTCAACAGATCACCCTCATGTTTGAAGTCTTCTACCTTTGCCTTGTTTGACAATTTATGATTGCCAAAACTGATTGCTCCATTACCTTCATCGCGGAGCAATTCTTCTACTACTGCCATCTTTTTGTCCTCCTGAATATTTGTAGTTTCAAAAGCATCCTACTATACTTATAGTATAATATAAAACATGCCTTTTTTCTACAAAATTTTCTTCTGTAAAGTGTTAAAAAATTCTTAAGACAAACTTTCCCGTTCTTTCACGGTAAAAGTTACCTTTCCATTCTTAAAGCCTGCAGACACCGTATCACCGGGCTGTACTTTCTTCATCAGGATCTCTTCCGCCAGGCTATCCTCAATAACAGACTGAATCGCGCGCTTAAGCGGACGCGCCCCCATCTTGTTGTCGGAATATTTCTCCACCAGATGTTCCTTCAATGCACCGGTAATTGTCAGATGGATATCCATCTGTTCCTGGCACCGTTTGCACAGATTTACAGAAAGTAAGCTGATGATTTCTTTCATATTGTCTTTATTCAGCTGATGGAATACAATAATATCATCAATTCTGTTAATAAACTCCGGTTTAAAGCTTCTCTTGACTTCTTCCATTACAGAAGACTTCATTTTCTCATAATCTTTCTGGGCATTGGCCTGCGCTGCGAAACCAAGATTTTTGGGATCCACGATCCGCTGTGCTCCTGCATTGGAGGTCATGATCAGAATCGTGTTCTTAAAGCTGACCTTTCTGCCCTTGGAATCTGTGATATGGCCGTCATCCAGTACCTGCAGCAGGATATTGAACACATCAGGATGTGCTTTTTCTATTTCATCAAAAAGAACGACTGAATAAGGATTCCTGCGCACCTTTTCACTGAGCTGTCCGCCTTCATCAAATCCCACGTAGCCGGGCGGTGAACCTATCATTTTAGATACTGAGTGGCTCTCCATATATTCCGACATATCTACACGTATCATAGCTTCCTCTGAACCGAACATCGCTTCCGCCAAAGCCTTGCTCAGTTCTGTCTTACCAACACCGGTAGGACCCAGGAACAGGAAAGAACCGATGGGACGATTTGGATCCTTCAGCCCCACCCTGCCTCTTCGCATGGCTCTTGCCACAGCTTTCACAGCTTCTTCCTGACCGATCACACGTTTATGGAGGATATTCTCCAGCTTAAGCAATTTCTCGCTCTCTTTTTCAGCCAGCTTCTGTACCGGGATCTTGGTCCACATAGCCACTACTTCTGCGATCTCATCCTCACCGATACTGTACTGAAGTTCTTCTTCCTGCTTCTCTCTGCGACGATTATAGCGTTCATATTTTTTGATCAGTTCATCCTGATCCCGTTTGATTTCACCGGCCTGGGTAAAGGCCTCCATGCGGATCGCACGTTCCATCTGTGCATCCATCTGCTTAATCTGTTCTAACAGTTCCTTCTGCTTTTTGGGCATATCATTGGCTTTCAGCCTTGCACTTGCCGCTGCCTCATCGATCAGGTCGATCGCCTTATCCGGGAGATTTCGGTCATTAATATAACGGTCCGACAGACGGACTGCCGCTTCTACCGCTTGCGGAAGGATCTGCACCTTATGATGCTCTTCGTACTTTCCCTTGATTCCATTCAGTATTCTGATGGCCTCCTCCTGTGAAGGCTCCTCCACATTTACCGGCTGGAAACGACGCTCCAATGCAGCATCCTTCTCCACATATTTTCGATATTCTGCAATCGTAGTAGCGCCAATCAGCTGAATCTCACCTCTGGCCAGTGACGGTTTTAATATATTGGAGGCATCAATGGCACCTTCTGCACCACCTGCACCGATGATAGTATGAAGTTCATCAAGAAAAAGAATTACATTACCGTCATCAATGACTTCTTTCACTACCTTCTTAATTCTCTCTTCAAATTCACCTCTGTACTTACTGCCTGCCACCATTCCGGACAGATCCAGGGTAAGCACACGCTTATCCCGCACGGTAAAAGGTACGTCACCGGATACAATCCGCAGTGCAAGTCCTTCCACCACAGCAGTCTTACCTACTCCCGGTTCACCGATCAGGCAAGGATTGTTCTTGGTGCGGCGACTCAAAATCTGAATGACACGCCTGATTTCATCCTCTCTGCCAATGACAGGATCCAATTTACCTTCTCTGGCCAGTGCAGTCAGGTCTCTGCTGTACTGTTCCAGGGTAGAATGCTTTCCTTTACCGGAACTTTTCCTTCCCAGGTCTTCTTTATAGAGATTACTGTCCTGCCCCATAGCTCTTAAAACTTCTGCATAAATTTTAGCCGGAGCAACACTCATAGTATTCAGCAGCCGAACTGCTACATTTTCTCCTTCTTTAATCAGCGCTAATAGAATATGCTCTGTTCCTGTTGCACTCTGTCCGAACCGGTTTGCCTGGCGCTGAGCCTCTTCCAGCACTTTTCTTGCCCTGGGAGAATACCCCTCTCTCTCTTTCACTACTACACCATTTTCAAAAGCGATCAGTTCTTTAATCAGTTCTATGACGCGGTCTGCTTCCACGCCGTTAGCCGCCAGCACTTTGGCGGCCACACTGTCCTCTTCCTTCAACAAGCCCACCAGAATATGCTCAGTTCCAACATATCCCTGTTTTAACTGGCGGGCGCATTTGGCCGCATAGGAAAGCGCCGACTGCGCTTTCGCCGTAAATTGTGACTGCATTATTTCAGCCCTCCGTAATCCTCATATATTTCGTCAATCATAGCATGAATCTCATCTTTGGAAATATTCTTGCAACTGCTCTTTGCCAGAATAACCTGTAAATCCTTTCGGATTTCTTCCATCGTTCGGATACGGTCTATATCAATAGCAATGACCGCACCTTTTCTTCTGTCTACTTTAACAAATCCTTCCTGCTTCAGCACAGTGTAGGCTTTATTTACTGTATGCATATTGATCCCAATGGAATCTGCAAGCTGGCGTACACTGGGCAGGGAATCTCCTTCTTGAAACTGCGATGTAGCTATTCCTAAGATAATCTGATTCCGAAGCTGCAGATACAGAGCTTCATCACTGTTAAAATCTATCTCTATAATCAAACCTGCACCTCCTTAGTATGTTTGTTATAGCCATCTTATAACAGTTTTAGTATCTTGTCAACCCTATATCAAAAAGAGGTTACCCGATGCTCATCCTGTCATCGTGGTAACCTCCCTGATTAAAGCCAGACAATATTATTTTTCTTCTCCATCCCAATTCAGGAATTCGAATTCAAATTCATCCTCGTCATCATCCATAAAATTTTTAGCCTTCCACTCCTGCTCTGCTTTCGCCTTACTGTCTGCCTGCTTTACCTGAGAGGCCGAAGTCTGACCTGTAGGGCGCGCTTGTGCAGAACCTCCGGACTGGGCCGTTGCTTTGGGCTGAGTTGCACCGGACTGCACTGTCGCTTTGGACTGAGTTGCACCGGACTGCACTGTCGCTTTGGGCTGGGCCGCACCGGACGATATCGTTCTGTTCTGCCCGGTACCGGACGAAGTTGTAGGACGGGACTGGGCCGGCCGCCCCTGTACTGTAGGCTGAATTGTCTTGGGCTTGCCAGTCTGAGCATCTGTTCTTACCTGACCTGCCGGACGTGCCTGACCACTTACAGATGAATTATTCTGTACAGTTCTCTGGCCTGCTGCACCCTGACCTGTAGTTCTCTGGCTCGCAGGCTTCTGAGCGACAGGTCTCTGACCTGCACCTTTCTGGCCGGCTGAACGTGTACCATCAGTTCCTACCGTCTGCATCACCTTGCGAGCAGGAGTGCCGTTATCTCTGCTGCGCTTCACAGCTTCTCGCTCTCTCAGCGTCTGCTTTTCCACTGCAGTAAAATATGCTTCGTCTTTAATATCTTTTATCTTATAATACAGCATGGAAATTATAAGTACGGCTGCAATTACAAGAATCACCATTATTATAATAACAATCTTCTGGTTCCTGATAGTCTTTTGATTGCTCAGAATGGTCTCTCCACTCGTTTTATTAGCTGTCAGAAGCTTCTCCACATCATAGGCTTCTCCATTTGCATAATCAATTAACTGCCATGTACCTTCCTGATCCTGCTGTGTATAATAAGGCTTGGTTTCATCAACTGGTTCCTGTGTCTCCGGTGTCTCTGTGCTGCCGTCTCCTTCCGCAGGAGTACTGGTATCCACAGGTGTCACCTCTCCGGAAAGATTCAGAAAATCTGATCTGATAAAGCCCTGTACTACTGTATTATTGGAATAGAAAGATACAAGATACCATGTATAACTATCTGTCCCTGTGGCCTGACCACTTACCGTAACAGCCGTTCCGTTGGCAAGCGTTGTAATAATCCCACTGGAATCACTGGTGGAAGCATCTGTCCTCACACGAACAATTGAACCACCTGTTACCGTAGCTTCAATCGGATTTACCTCAGTCACTTCCACAGAAGGATTCACCGTCAAGTTATTGTTAGTGGTACTGCCGCCATCTGACTTTTTCACCAGATCAGATCTAATATATCCCTTGGTTCCGTCCGATGTTTGCACCTGATACCATGTATAACCATCAGTTCCCTGCGTCTCACTGACAATGGTTACGCTAGCACCGCTCTGTACACTTCCTACAGCAGTACTGCTTGTACTTGCTTCCTGCCTGATCCTGGCAGAGGCTGCCGTTACTGTACCCTTACTGTCAGCTCTGGCCACCATGGTAAAACCATTCCAGAATAATACCATCATCAATGCAAGGATTACGGCAACTGCACCATAAAGCATGCTCGTCTCTCTGCTAACCTTAACTGTCTTCCTCATATGTTCCTCCAATCTGGTCGTCTTACAGTTCCCCCACTTACATTCCTGTTATCCCTGAAGAAGGATCCGTGACTCAAGTTTGTATCCTGTACTATGCCTCATCTATCGCTTTACCAATATCATGACGCATATATTTGTTATCGAATGTTACCCATTCAGTAGCTGCATACGCATTGGCTCTTGCTTCCTTCAGATCTTTACCCTTGGCAGTTACGCCCAGAACTCTTCCTCCGTTGGTCACAATCCCCTCTTCCGTCTGTTTCGTTCCGGCATGGAAGCAATAATATCCTTCTTCCGCGTCGAACTTCTCCAGTCCTTTGATCACAAAGCCCTTTTCATAAGAAACCGGATATCCATCGCTGGCAAGTACCACGCAGACAGCTGCATTGTCCTCAAATTCCAGTTCAATCTGATCCAGTGTTCCGTCTACACAGGCTTCCATTACTTCGATAATGTCATTCTTCATTCTGGGCAGAACTACCTGTGCCTCAGGGTCCCCAAATCTGGCATTGTATTCCAATACCTTAGGTCCATCCGGTGTCAGCATCAATCCGAAGAAAATAACACCCTTGAAAGGTCTTCCTTCTGCAGCCATGGCATCCACTGTAGCCTGATAAATATACTTGTGGCAGAAGTCATCCACTTCTTTCGTATAGAAAGGACTGGGAGAAAAGGTTCCCATACCACCGGTATTCAGTCCCTGATCACCGTCCTTGGCACGCTTATGATCCTGTGCAGAAGTCATAATACGGATTGTCTTACCATCTACAAAGGACAATACACTCACTTCACGTCCTGTCATAAATTCTTCGATTACCATACGGTTACCGGCACTGCCGAACTTCTTGTCCAGCATAATGGAGGCAACACCGTCCTTGGCTTCTTCCGGAGTATTGCAGATCAGCACACCTTTACCCAGTGCCAGACCATCAGCCTTCAGCACGATAGGGAATTTTGCTGTCTCCAGATAAGCAAGTGCATCTTCGGCATTATCAAAATTCTCATATGCTGCTGTAGGAATATGATATTTCTTCATCAGATCTTTGGAGAAAGCCTTACTACCTTCCAGGATAGCCGCATTCTTTCTGGGTCCGAATACCTTGATTCCCTCGGCTTCCAGTACATCTACCAGACCGCCTACCAGGGGATCATCCATTCCTACGATTGTAAAATCAATTTCTTTTTCTTTAGCAAAAGCAGCCAGCTTGTCAAATTCCATAGCGCCGATAGGCACGCACTCGGCAATCTGACCGATTCCTGCATTTCCGGGAGCACAATAAATCTTATCTACTTTGGGGCTCTTTGCCACACATGTAGCAATAGCATGCTCTCTTCCGCCGCTTCCTACGATTAATACTTTCATCTGTATACCAGCCTTTCTTACTTCTTCACCACTTTGCCGTCTACCACCCGAATACGGTCGTTGGCAATATCATCGATGGCTTTGGGAAGCAGAATCCATTCTGCCTGCTCCATGACTCTGCGCTGAAGCACCTCCGCCGTATCGCCCTCTTCCACAGCTACTGCCTTCTGTGCGATGATCGGGCCTTCATCCATACCTTCGTTAACGAAATGCACAGTTGCACCAGTCACTTTCACACCACGTACCAGCGCTTTCTCATGCACTTTCAGCCCATAATATCCCACTCCGCAGAAAGAAGGGATCAGAGACGGATGGATATTAATGATGCGGTTACTGTATTTATGTACCATAGCTTCCGGAATTGCTACCAGGAAGCCTGCCAGTACGATCAAATCAGGTTCAAACTCATCTACCTTTGCCAGTAATGCCTCATTAAAAGATGCTCTGTCCTCAAAATCCTTGGGTGACAGACTTACTGCGGGAATGCCTGCATTTTTGGCTCTCTCAAGACTTTTTACTGTTTTGTTGTTGCTCAGTACACCTACCAGTTCTACATTGGTAATACTGCCTGATTCTACGGCATCTATGATTGCCTGCAAATTGGTACCGCCACCGGATACCAGAACCATAACTCTTAACATAAAGTTACACCCTTCTCTCCGGCTTCACAATGTCCTACCACATAAGCGGTATCGCCAGCTGCCTTGATAGCTTCCATGGTCTTATCCACATCGGCAGGATCTACTGCCAGCACCATGCCAAGGCCCATATTATAAGTATTGTACATCATCTGCTCTGTAATGTTACCTGTCTTCTGTAACAGTTTGAAAATAGCAGGAACTTCATAGCTGTCCTTCTTAACTACTGCACGGATGCCATCCGGAAGCATTCTGGGAATATTTTCATCAAAACCGCCGCCGGTAATATGGCTGCAGCCCTTAACGGTAACACCGGCATTCTTAATAGACTTCAGTGCTTTCACATAGATTCTGGTAGGAGCCAGCAAAGCTTCTCCCAATGTCTTGCCCAGCTCATCATAATAAGTATTCAGGCTCTCTGCTGTCATCTCGAATACTTTACGAACCAGTGAGAAACCATTGGAATGAACACCTGAGGATGCAATACCGATCAGGGTGTCACCGGGCTTGATATTCTCTCCGGTAATCAGATCTTTCTTATCTACCACACCTACTGCAAATCCGGCAAGATCGTACTCGTCTTCCGGCATCAAACCGGGATGTTCTGCGGTCTCTCCGCCGATCAGGGCAGCACCGGACTGCTTACAGCCTTCTGCCACACCTTTTACAATAGTAGCAATCTTTTCAGGATAATTCTTGCCACATGCAATGTAATCCAGGAAAAATAACGGTTCACCGCCTGCACATGCAACATCATTCACACACATTGCCACACAGTCGATACCGATGGTATCATGCTTATCCAACAGGAATGCCAACTTAATCTTGGTTCCTACTCCGTCAGTTCCGGATAACAGAATGGGCTCCTCCATCTCCTTAAATGCATTCATGGAAAAAGCTCCGGAAAATCCGCCTAAGCCTCCCATTACTTCAGGGCGCATAGTCTCTTTTACATGTTTCTTCATTAACTCTACTGACTTGTATCCAGCTTCAATATCAACTCCAGCGTTCTTGTAATCCATTTTAACATTCTCCTCTTAAAGTGTTCTGTTTTATTTCTTCATGCTTTCTGCATATGCTTTATAACCGATTTCCTGAAGCTTGGCATCCTTCTTCTGCACCTGCTCTTTCAGGTCCTGACTATACTTTTTGAGTTTCTCAAGCAGTTCCGCGTCTGAAGTAGCCAGAATCTTGGCTGCCAGAAGACCTGCATTAGCTCCGCCATTGATAGCTACGGTAGCAACCGGAATACCGGAGGGCATCTGCACGATAGAGTACAGAGAATCTCTTCCTCCTAGTGATGTGGTGTGCATGGGGATGCCGATTACCGGCATAGGGAAGATTGCTGCGCACATTCCCGGCAGATGAGCTGCCATTCCGGCGCCTGCGATAATTACCTTAAATCCCTTCTCTTGCGCACTCTTTGCATATTCAAAAAATACATCCGGTTCTCTGTGGGCGCTGATGATCGTCATCTCATAAGAGATTCCCAGCTCCTCTAAAATATCTGCGGCTTTCGCCATAACGGGCATATCAGAATCACTGCCCATTACAATACCAACTTTAGCCATGGTAGTTCTCCCTTCTGTATATCTAATTTAACTTTTAATCATACACCTTTAGTTTACTAAACTTGCGCAAGATGTGCAACATATTTTTTATATTTCCTTACAGACTATATTGCACTTTGTTCTGTATTTGCTCACAAAACAACATCTTCAGGACTGTCCGGTGTCTGTTTGCAATGCTCTTTCCAAATATTTTCAGCCTGTCTGCAGTACTCCGCCCAAAGCCTCTTTTGCTCCTTATTCATAACAACACCGTTGAGATGTGAAGTCTGCATATTGCTCCCTGACGCAAACATCTTGACATTCTCAGCTTTTGCAGATACTTTCTGCTGTTCCAACGCCGTCCGGAATACTTCCAGCTTTCTGCTCACATATCCTTTGTCTAACACAAGGGCAACATCTTCCCTGTGATCAATGTCCCATGGCATGTCTCCGCAATCCTCAGGAAGAAAGCCATACAAAATACTTTTAGAGTGGAGGCAGCTCGTGTACTCCTGCTCCCCTGCACATAAATGCGCCAGTTCTTTCACATACTTTTCAGCAGCCACATCTGCATAATCAAAAGCAAACCAGTAAAAGCTCTGCCTCAAAGCTTCCTGCTGCGGCAATCTTTGATTTTCATGCCACTCCATCAAAAAGATACCGTATATTTCCAGAAAAAGTTCCATCCGGATTACCTTTTCCTCAAGATTATCTTCTCCCCGCAGTCCGCTCAGACTGTATATTTCATAATATAACGCAGAAAGAAATTTTCCCAATTCCTCCCCTAAATTGTTCCCTGTAAAAACCGGGTTCAACCAGCTCCGTTCATAAACTTCCGGCTTTTCCTCTTCGTCCCACCAAAATTCATCTCTCAAGAAACGTGCTACACTGTGGAAATATATATCAAAAAGTCCCGGAAGACTCAGTTCCTCTTCTATCCTGTCAAGCCGCCCCAAAGCCAGTTTCAAACGCTCCAGTAAAATATTTTTTCCCATACTGCTTCATTTACTCCTTCAGACTCCCGCATACAAAAGGAATCCCATTACTGACAGTGCCAACACATTCAGTATTGTACTCAGCCATGGAAAAAGTCTGAAATTCTCTTTTTCCTGAAGTGTCAGGATTCCAAGAATCAGACCGATCATGGAAAAAATCGTAGCCAGCAGTCCAGTCAGTCCATAACTGACAGGTGTCTCGCCATTTTTCTGATATGACAGAAAAATCACGATTCCCATGGAAACCAGGCTGATCACCCCGAGAATAGTACCCATTATGGCTCTCTCTGAATGCTTTTTATTTGTAAATATAAAATTCTTTCTCTTTCCCATCCACCGGCTTCCTTTCAATAGATTTGGGCATCCACCGATTTAAGTACAGGAGGATGCCCTTTTATACAACTCTATTTACCCTAGAAAAGAATCTTGGACTTGCGTGCAAGCAGCTTAGATCCACTGATGATCAGAAGGACTCCGCTGACTATACCGATTATCAGAGAAACCACACCTAATACAATATTCAAAGCTCCGGCACCATTCATGGTCTTGTATACTTTTTCTTCCATTTTCTGTCCTCTTTCCTGCTTGATTTATGCTCCATACACCTCATAATATGCATCGATTGCAGCCTTCAGGGTATCATCGATGTATACCTGTCCCTTATATGGTCTATTGTACAGATGCTCGATAACATCTGCCATGGTTACGATAGCATTGGCATCAAAACCATACTTTTCCTTAATTTCAGCAAGTGCACTGACTTTGCCGCCGAGACCTTTTTCCATACGATTCAGTGAAACCATCAGCCCCTTGATCTCCACATCTGCCTGTTCCTTTAAGATAGGGAAAGTTTCCTCAATGGATTTACCGGAAGTCGTTACATCTTCGATGATGACTACTCTGTCACCGTCTTTTAACTTGCTTCCCAGCAAAATTCCCACGTCACCGTGATCCTTTACTTCTTTACGATTGGAGCAGTAACGGATCTCCTTGCCGTATAATTCGCTGTATGCGATGGTTGTAGCAACACTCAAAGGAATACCCTTGTAAGCCGGTCCGAACAATACGTCAAAATCATCACCGTAGTTGTCGTGAATGGCTTTGGCATAATATTCACCCAGTTTCTTAAGCTGTGCACCAGTTACATATGCGCCTGCATTCATAAAGAAAGGAGACTTACGTCCGCTCTTTAATGTAAATTCGCCAAATTTCAGTACCTGGCTGTCTACCATAAATTCAATAAATTCCTGCTTGTAGCTTTCCATTTTATTCTCTCCTTTTCTCTTATGCTCTGGATGCAAGTGCCTGAGCAATATCTTCTCTCATGTCCAGTACAGCTGCACGGGCTGCATCTGCATAGCCTGCTTCACCGAACTGTGCGTATTTTTCCTGCTGATATGCTGCAATAATTCCTCTGGAGGAGTTTACGATTGCTCCCAGTCCATCTTCATTGAAGAAGTGTACCAGGTCTGCGCCCTTACCGCCCTGAGCGCCGTAACCGGGTACCAGGATATAGGACTTAGGCATTACTTTACGCAATACTTTACCCATTTCAGGATAAGTTGCACCTACTACCGCACCGATGTAGCTGTATTCATCGCCCATGCAGTCAGCGCCCCACTCGGCAACCTTCTCACCTACTATTTCATAGAGAGGCTTTCCGTCAATCAGGCGATCCTGGAACTCTCCGCTGCTGGGATTAGAGGTCTTCACCAGAATGAAAAGACCTTTCTTCTCTTCTTTACATACTTTAATGAAAGGATTCACACCATCGGAACCCAGATAAGGATTCACGGTTGCGAAATCTTCGTCAAATCCATAATAGGACTTGCTTCCTACCTGAACCTTGCCGAGGTGGCCTACTGCATAGGCTTCGGAAGTGGAACCGATATCACCGCGCTTGATATCACCGATTACTACCAGATCTTTCTCCTTACAATAGTCTACTGTTTTCTTAAATGCGATCATTCCGGGAATACCGAACTGCTCATACATGGCAATCTGAGGTTTCACAGCCGGAACCAGATCATAAATAGCATCTACCAGTCCCTTATTGTACTGCCAGATGGCTTCTGCCGCACCTTCCAGGGTCTCTCCGTACTCTTTAAAAGCAGCTTCCTTAATCTGAGAAGGAATGAACTTCATCATGGGATCCAGACCTACTACGATAGGTGCATTGGTTTCTTTTATCTTGCTAATCAGCTTATTTATCATTGCAGTATCTCCTAACTGTTTTCTTTAATTACTTATTATACCCCATGATGTAGGGCTTGGTCAATTCCTAATTTATATGTATCCGCTCCTCTTCGGCTTTTTGTGTTACAGTCCACTCGTCAGCTATGGGCAGAAACAGCGTATGCCTGGATGCAGCTTATTCTGATTGATTTGACAGAGGTCTCGCCATTTTATGAGTAAAGATAATTATGAAGCATCATCGAATAGACATGTTGTCTGTAACGGATTTCATATTTCTTTGTTGTACCAAATGCAATAATTTAGTTTTCCTAAATTATAGTTTCTATATATTTCTAATTTTATTTGATATCTAAAAAGCGGTTTTCTTTTTATAAAAAAGCGGTATTATTGGTTTAGGAATTGTAAATTACGGACATATACATAGCATATGCTAAAAATTTTCGCAGATAATTGGATTGACCGGAAGGAGGTGCAGGATGGATTTCGGAAGCAGAATGAGAGAACTTCGTGATGAAAAAGGATTATATCAGAAAGAGTTGGCTGCTGTTCTTAAAGTATCCACCGGCACTGTATGCAATTATGAGAAAAATACACACTTTCCGGATGCCGATACTTTGGTCAGACTGGCCGATTTCTTTGACGTATCTATTGATTATCTGATGTGCAGGACTGATTTACGTTCTAACTTGAATAAGTTCAATAAAGAAATTTTCCCGGGATATACCGTGGCAAAACTGGTCAATGTGATTGTCTCACTCGAGCCGCAGCAGCAGGACGATGTAAGACAATACACAGAGTATGTAAAGACCATGAAGAATAAATTACCTCGTACTTAAGAAGCCGTATTCTCTTTGCGCTTTGGCGTCATCCGGATAATTCTGCAAATAACTCTCCATCAGAACCGTCGCTTTCTGAAACTCCCCCAGATATTCATACGCCACAATTTCGTTATAGGACAGAGTCTGCTGAATACCGTTGTTTTCCGCATTCATACCCGCCTGAAAAGCGGTCAAAGCTTTCTCATAATCTCCCTTGGCAATCTCACATAATCCCAACTGGTTATAGATTTCCGCATTGGAAGTATCTTTAGCAAGATAGGAATTGTATACACTGGAGGCATAGTTATAATCACCTGTTGCCTCATAGGCACGCCCCAGATACAGATAGGCCTCGGCACTTCCGCCGTCCCTTGCTTCTTCCAAAGCTACATATGCCTGCTGATATTGTTCCAGATAATAGTACATCCTGCCCTTATCATAGGCTGTCATCTTACTGTTTTCCTGTTCCAGTGCATCTTGAAGGTATTTCTTTCCCTCTTCTGTCTGACCATAATAATTCAGCACTTCAAAAATCTGTATCAGCCTGTCATAATTCTGCGGTTCCATTGCTGCCACTTTATCAAAATCGGCCTTGGCTTCTTCCGTTTTGCCCAGTCCCAGCCGTACATTTCCACGTAGGAAAAAGGCATCTGTCTCCTCCGGTTTCATGGTGAGGATGGCATCATAAGTGGCCTCTGCTTCACTGAGGCGATTTTCTTTCGTGTATGATGATGCCAGATAATAATTGAGATCGTAATCCATATCTTCTACAAGTCCATTGCTCAGATGCAATGCTTCTTCAAAGCAGGCAGTAGCCTGGGCGTAATCCGTCATTCCCATATAAGCAATGCCCATTCCGCGATAAATCAGGCGCTCATCTTCCCCATTTTGCCCGGCCGTCTCAAAGCTTGCAAGCGCAGACTGATAATCCAATGCCTTGATTGCAGACATTCCGGCAGTGATATTTTCGTTGGTTGCACCGCAAGCGCTTAGTGTTATCATTATGGCAGCTGCCATGAAAGGCAGAATACATTTCCTTGACATAGAAGTTCCCTGTTCCTTTGCAAATACTTCGACTTATTCCGACATATTTCATTATACCTATTTTAGAATGGATGCGCAACTCCAAAATTCTTAATTATAACCGACATTCATTGCTTTGTTACCCAATATAACGTAACAGTTCAGACAACCCTGGACGCAAGCGCACAAATCATGCTCGCATGATTTTGCGCTTACGTATAGGGTTGTAGTGAGCGCCAGATTATGAGCAAAAATAGTCGCGAAGCGACGGAGAGCGCCGCAGGCTGCGACCAAAAGCATCTGCGATGCTTTGCGAATGGCGCGTCTGAACTGTTACCATTATAACAAAAAAACAGCTGGAAAAATGCTGAATATTTCTTGACTTTTGGAAAAATGTATGATTAATTAAATTAAAATGCATTAATATTTAGTAGGAGAAACAGGGATGACAGTTGATGTTAACGAATTGTTTGAAGAACTTGGAAGTCTTTCACAGGTAGAGGCTATTGCCCTTGGCGGGTCAAGAGCTACAGGCAGAAGCGATGAAACATCTGACTATGATGTGTATGTGTATATAACAGAAAGTATTGATGAAAATGAACGAAGAAACATTTTGGGCAAATATTGTAAATATATGGAAATAGGTAATTCTTTTTGGGAACTTGAGGATGATGTTACCCTAAAAGATGGAATTGATATGGACATCATATACAGGGATATGAAGGATTTTGATAATATGGTATCATCTGTTGTAATGGACTGCGTCCCGTGGAATGGATATACCACATGTATGTGGCATAATCTTATAACTTCCAAGATTGTGCTTGATCAGAATGGTAAGCTTAATGCATTGCAGGAAAAATATAGAATTCAATATCCAAAGAAGCTAAAAGAGAATATTATAACTAATAATCTAAAGCTTCTTAGTGGTATGCTACCATCCTTTGATATGCAGATAAAAAAGGCAGAGAATAGAGGTGACCTCGTAAGTGTCAATCACAGGGTTACTGAATTTCTCGCAAGCTATTTTGATA
Organism: Acetatifactor sp.; assembly: GCA_045124375.1. Taxonomy (GTDB): domain Bacteria; phylum Bacillota; class Clostridia; order Lachnospirales; family Lachnospiraceae; genus Acetatifactor. Next base: position 19,572 of record JBGVLR010000198.1, on the reverse strand, counting down.
TCATTTTTGCATTAAATGAAATGACTCACCCGGGGGAAAAGAGAATGCAAAGCATTTGTTCTAAGGAATGTAAAATTTTGCCGGACAATTTTGATGCCAATCTTAACAGATTATTTGACGGAATGTTCAGGGAGAATATATCACCTGTGATAAGGGATATGGTTGATGAGATAAAGAAGATATGTAAATAACTAAACCCTTGTTATTACTGGATTCCATACCTTACCACACCTCCTTTTGTTCATTACACTCATGGCACGAACGCTCACATCGAATCCGCTTCGCTACTTATCTGTGTTCGTTTGACTCACATGGAATATAAAAAGACTACTCTGTCCTGCAAGCAGTCCATTGTAGTCTTTGTTATATTCCGCGTTCGTGCTATTCGTTCATCTTCGCCAGCTTCGCTGCCTGATCAGCTGCGATGCAGGCATCAAGAATCTCTTCAATATCACCGTTCATAATCTTATCCAGTTTATACAGTGTCAGGCCGATACGATGATCTGTCACTCTTCCCTGAGGGAAATTATAAGTCCTGATCTTCTCGGAACGGTCGCCGGTACCAATCTGGCTGCGGCGAAGTTCTGCCTCTGCGTCATGGCGCTGCTGCTGCTCGATATCATACAGTTTGGTCTTCAACAGGGCGAATGCCTTTGCTTTGTTCTGAATCTGGGACTTCTCGGTCTGGCTGTATACCACGATACCGGTAGGGTAATGGGTCAGACGAACTGCAGAGTCCGTAGTATTAACGCACTGTCCGCCGTTTCCGGAAGCACGCATTACGTCAATTCTGATATCTTTCTCATCAATTACAATGTCGATGTCCTCGTCTACCTCCGGCATTACAGCAACACTGATGGTAGAAGTATGGATACGACCGCCGCTCTCGGTAGCAGGTACACGCTGCACACGATGAACGCCGCTCTCGTACTTCATCTTGGAATAAGCGCCCTGGCCGGTGATCATGAACTGAACTTCCTTCATGCCGCCGATACCGATTTCATCTGCATTCAGTGTTTCTACTTTCCAGCGCTGACCTTCTGCATAATGCACATACATACGGAAAATCTCTGCAGCAAACAGAGCTGCTTCATCTCCGCCTGCACCGGCACGGATTTCCACGATAACATTCTTATCATCATTGGGATCCTTAGGTAAAAGCAGTATCTTCAATTCCTGCTCCAACTCTTCCACACGCTTTCTGCTGTCAGAAAGTGTCTCTTTAATCATATCACGCATTTCTTCATCGGATTCTTCATCCAGCATCATAAGAGAATCCTCAATATCCTGCTTACATTTTTTATATTCTGTGTAGGCTTCTACAATGGGAGTCAGGTCGCTCTGTTCCTTCATCAGCTTACGGAATCTTTCCTGATTCTCCGTAACGGTAGGCTCATGCAGCTCTCCCATGATTTCTTCAAAACGGATCAGCAGATCCTCCAACTTATCAAACATATTTCCCTCCGATTAACCTAAATAAGTACCATAAACGACACGATCCAGTCCGGCATAGTCCTGTACCACATTAATTTCCAGGAAGCCTGCTTCTTCCATCATACGGCTGACAGAAACGGCCTGATCGTACCCGATTTCAAAAAACAGCATGCCGCCGTGCTGCAGGCAGCCGGGGCACTCTTTTATGATTTTGTCATAAAAATAAAGGCCGTCTGCTTTGCCGTCCAATGCCTTACGCGGCTCATGTTCCTTTACTTCCGGCATCAGAGTATCAATTACCTCTGTTCGGATATAAGGCGGATTGGACACGATAATATCAAATTTACCTTCTACCTGCTCAAACAGGTCACTGTGAACAAAAGATACATTTTGTACTTTATCTTCACCCAGAAGCTGTTCTGCATTTTCTCCGGCAACTTCCAAAGCTTCTTTCGAAATATCTGCTCCTACACCACTGCAATCATTAGAATAATGAAGCAGACTGATCAAGATACACCCGGAACCGGTACACATGTCCAGTACCCGCATTCCATCGTGAAGCTCCTTTAACACCTCTTCCACCAAAATTTCGGTATCCTGCCTCGGAATCAATACTTTATCGCTGACCTTAAAGGTAAGTCCCATAAAATCCTGTGTACCTGTCAGATGCTGCAGGGGAATGCGCTCGGAACGCTTTTTTATCCACTGAAGATAGCTTTCTGCCTGACAGTTATCCACATTCCTGTCACCATGGGCTAACAAATCACTGCGATTGGTGTGACAGACATACTCTAACAGAAGTCTGGCATCCAGATCAGCTTCCTCTATGCCTGCTTTCGCTAATATCTTTCTTCCCTCTTCATAACATTCCCGGTAGTTCATACATCCTCTTCCTGTCTGCTTTCTTCCGGTTCATAACCGAAGTTGTCCTTCAGATAGGTTTTCCAATCGAATACAGCTTCTACTGCTGCTATTGCCACTTCCACCATGCTCTCGTCAGGTTCCTTGGTGGTCATACGCTGAATAGCCATGCCGGGAGCCGATAAAAGGCTTACCAGGAAATTGTCACTGCGCCCTGCCAGGCGAATCAGTTCATAAGAAATTCCGGCTACGAGAGGCATCATCAATATTCTTAAGCATACTTTCTGCACCGGATTCTCCACCACGATAAAGAAAGAAATAATAATGCTTACGATCAATACAAAGAAAATAAAGCTGGTTCCGCATCTTTTATGAAGTCTGGAGCTGCGCATTACATTCTTTACAGTAAGAGGCTTCCCTCTTTCAAGACAGTTGATACATTTATGCTCAGCACCATGATACTGGTATAATCTTTTGATATCCTTCATAATGCTGATACCAACCACATACAGAAGGAAGATCAGGATACGGATCAGACCTTCGATAATCAACATCAGCGATCTGTTACGGATAAATCCGTCCAACAGGGAAGAAATATAATACGGCAATACAATAAAGATTCCTACCGCCAATGCTACGGCAATGATCATTACGATGGTATTCATCAGTTTATCAGCCGTTTCTTTGGAAATTTTACTATTCTTAACAGATACTTCCTCTTCCTCTTCATAAAAAGAAGCAGAATAATTTAAACACCGGGTACCCAGTATCAAAGAATCTATAAAATTAAAGATTCCTCTGATAAAAGGAAGTTCCTTTATCTTATTGCCATGCAGAAGTCCCTGGTGATTCTCCAGCTCCACCTCGATCTCACCGTTCGGTTTACGTACGGCGACTGCATAGTTCTCGTTATTTTTCATCATGATGCCTTCCAGAACAGCCTGTCCGCCGATTCCGGAATAACATTGTTTCTTCTTTCTAGCCATGCCTTTACCTCCGTAAGAAGAGAAAAGGTTGAGATACTTGCTACCTCAACCTTTAAAATCGTCTTATTTAACACCGTACTTCTTGTTGAACTTATCAATACGTCCGTCAGTTCTGGCAGTCTTCTGCTGACCGGTGTAGAATGAATGGCACTTGGAACAAACTTCAACGTGGATTTCCTTCTTGGTAGATCCAGTTACGAATGTGTTGCCACAGTTGCAGGTTACGGTAGCCTGGTAATAAGCGGGATGGATTCCTTCTCTCATTTCTTTCACCTCTCTATATTCATATCACTTAATAGTTCTTCGTTCTCATCCTCACTGCTTATGGAACCACAAACAGCGTTGTTATTGTAACATACTGGAAGAAAAGATGCAAGTGGTATTTGTTGATTTTTAGATTTTTTTGAATGAACTTTTTTATATTTTTCCTGCAAAATGACAAGCTACCATATGACCATCAACCTCCTGCATCTTAGGTTCTTCACAGCAACAGATTTCTTTAGCGTATGGGCATCTGGTATGAAATCTACATCCCTGCGGCACAAGTACCGGCGAAGGAATTTCACCTGTCAATATCTTTTTCTCCTTGTTACGCAGATGTGGATCTGCCTGTGGTATCGCATCTATGAGGAAACGAGTATACGGATGTAACGGGTTTTCATACAAAATTTCTTTATCTGCCACCTCACACACTTTACCCAAAAACATTACACAAACACGATCCGCAACAAAATTCACCACGGACAAATCGTGACTAATAAAAAGATATGTCATACCATATTGGTTCTGCAGATCTTTTAACAGGTTGAGTACCTGACTCTGTACTGACACGTCAAGAGCCGACACAGGTTCATCACAAACAATTAAATCAGGATTAAGTGCTATTGCTCTGGCAATGCCGATTCGCTGTCTCTGTCCTCCGGAAAACTGATGAGAATACCTGTTATAAAATTCCCGGGGTACTCCTACTGCATTCATAAGTTCTAACACTCTTTCGGTAGTAGCATTCTTATCAGGACAAACCTTATACGTCTTTAAAGGCTCCGCAATAATATCTCTTACAGTCATGCGGGGATTCAAGGATGCATAGGGATCCTGAAACACCATCTGCATCCGACGTCTATATGGCATAAATTCTTTCTCACTTAAGGAAGTAATCTCCTTCCCCTCAAAAAAAATTTGCCCTGAAGTTTTAGGTTGAAGTCTTATCATTGTTCTTCCAAGTGTACTTTTACCACATCCACTTTCACCTACCAGAGCAAAAGTCTCACCCTTATATAGAGCCAGTGATACGTCCGAAACCGCATGTACAACCTTATTTTTTTTCCGATTAACAGGAAATTCCTTTACTAAATTTTTTGTTTCCAATAAAATCTCTGCCATTATGTCGCTGCCTCCTCTCCTGTTTTTGCTGCATTACAGGTCTTAAAGCAACAAATACCGTGATCCGGTGCCACTTTTGTCATGATCGGTTTTTCTTTAAAGCATCTCTCATCCGCGTAAGCGCAACGGGTGCAGAAAGCACAGCCTTCCGGCAGATGTAACAGATTTGGCACTACGCCGGGAATGGTTTTGAGCCTTTCTTCATTCTGCCCGATACGGGGAACGGATGCCATCAGACCCTCTGTATAAGGATGCACCTTGTGGTCAAACAGTTCATATGTCTCTGCCTGTTCCATAATCTTACCGGCATACATTACATATACATAGTCGCAGATTTCTGCAACGACCCCAAGATTGTGAGTTATAATAATAACACTCATACCTGTATCCACACTCAAATCCTTCATCAGTTTCAATATCTGAGCTTCAATCGTCACATCCAAAGCTGTAGTAGGCTCATCTGCGATCAGCACTTTAGGGTTACAAACCATTGCCATGGCAATCATCACTCTCTGCCGCAAGCCTCCGGATAATTCGTGAGGATAACTGTTATAGCGCTGTTCCGGCATATTAATTCCTACTTTGGTAAATATTTCAAGCACCTTGGCTTTTGCATCTGCTTTTGACATTTTATGGTGCAGCAGGATTGCTTCCCGCACTTGTTTTCCCACTTTTACTACGGGATTTAAGGAAGTCATAGGTTCCTGAAAAATCATAGATATCTCATTGCCGCTAACCTTGCGTAATTCCCGCTGGGAAAGCTTTGTCAAATCTCTTCCTTCCAGAAGGATCTCACCACCTACAACTTTTCCGGGACGTTTCAAAAGTCCCAAAACAGACTTTGCTGTCATACTTTTGCCGCAGCCGCTCTCGCCCACAATACCGATGATCTTGCCCTTTGGAACTGTAATAGTCACATCATCTACAGCCGGAACTACTCCCTTTGCGGTTAGAAAATAGGATTTCAGGTTTTTGATTTCCAATATATTTGCCTCATTCATCTTCTCCTGCCTCCTGTTAATTCTTCATATAGGGATCTAATACATCTCTCAGTCCATCGCCCAAGAAGTTAAATGCGAGTACAACGATCATAATAGCTACTGCCGGAGTCAGAGAAAGCCATGGCTGGGTGAAAAGGAACTGTTTTCCGTTCGTTACCATCAGCCCCCAGGAAGCAGTCGGCAACTGTGCACCGATACCAAGGAAACTCAAAGAGCTCTCGGAAAGAATTGCAGACGGCACATCCAAAGTAAAAAGTACAATTAAAGAAGGTACACAGTTCGGCAAAATATGTTGAATCATGACAACTGATTTTTTTACACCTATGGAACGGGCAGCCTCCACATACTCACTTTCTTTTAATGAAAGAGTCTCCGAGCGCACCACACGAGCCACGCTTGCCCAATTGATCAGGGACAATGCAATAAAAATATTAAAAGTACTCGCACCTAAAGTGTACATTACCACCATCGCCAACAACAACGATGGAAAAGCCAGCACAATATCACACAGACGCATAATGAAATAATCCAGCTTTCCGCCGTAAAAACCGGCAATCAAGCCCAGTACAATACCTATTGCCATGGAAATTAATGTTGGCACAATACCAATAACCATGGAAAGGCGAGCGCCGTAAATCAATCTGCTTAATACATCTCTTCCCAGTTCATCCGTGCCAAGAAGATGTTCTGCATTGGGCGCACTTAAACGATTTGTAAGATCCTGCTCTGCATAACCATAAGGTGCTAACACAGGAGCAAAGATTGCCGCCAGAATAAAAAGCAGAATCACACCAGCGGAAAATACTGCCAGTTTATTATTCCTCGCCATTCGGCTCAATTTTTCCTTAATACCATCTTTCTCTCCAATCTCGCTTTCCTCGAACTGTTTCCGAAATGCATCCGGAGAAGTGTTTTTTTCCATTTTGATATCCATATTTAGACCTCCTTCCGGATTCTTGGGTCAAGCACTGAGTAAAGACAATCAGCGATCAAATTACCAATGATGACGATCAAAGTTGTAAACACGACTGTTCCCTGCAGAAGAGGCATATCACGACTGCCTATGGCATTTACTGCCAGCTGTCCGATACCTGCAATGCCAAATACACTCTCCGTAATAACAGCACCGGAAAGCATACTGGACAACTGAAGAGCCATCATAGTCACTACAGGCAGCATAGAATTTCTAAGTGCATGGAACAAAATTGTTCCGCCATTTCCTCGCCCCTTTGCCCTTGCCGTACTGATATAATCTTCCTGCATAACCGCCATCAGATTGGAACGTGTCATACGGGCTATGCTTCCTGCACTGTTCCATCCCAGCGCAACGGCCGGCAAAATATAATATTTTATACCCTGCATACCGGAAAGCGGAAAAATCTTCAGTTTAAAAGCAAAAGCATACTGTAGGAACAGTGCAGTCATAAAGACCGGCATAGATACCCCGATAAGCGCTGTACCCATAAACAGATGATCTAAAAACTTATTCGGGTGAATAGCCGCTACAATACCTGCTACGACTCCGACACCCCACGCAAAGAGTGCTGCAAGAACAGCCAGCTTCACAGTATTGGGGAAGGATTCCATTATCAAGTCCATTACACTTCGATTGTAGGAATAACTTGTACCGAAATCTCCATGTAAAGCATTCCATATATATTTAAAAAACTGGACATAAAGAGGCTGATCCAATCCCATTTCTTTCGTAATTTTCTCTATAACCTGCTCATTTACATGATCTCCCAGCATCGTGGTAACCGGATCTCCCGGTACAATACGAAGCATAATAAAGATCACCAGAATTACTCCAATCAGAACCGGTATCGCTCCAATCAATTGTTTTAATATTTTTTTCAAACAGTACAACTCCCTTCGCCTATAAAAGGATATTAAAACGAAAAAACAAGTTCCGGGTGCTTTTTTCATAGCACCCGGAATACATGTTGTCATCAAACTAATTTATTTCAGGGTCACATTTGCATAACTGCTATCACTATATCCACTCCAGAAAGGAACAAACTTTTCAACTCGATCGCTGATTGCGAACAAATGCTCTCTGGAATACAAAGGAACCCAAGCAGCATCCTCAATCACAATCTTGTTCTCCAGATCTTTATAAGTCTGCATTCTGGCAGCATCATCTACGATGCCTCTGGCAGCTGCTACCTGCTCCATTACACTGATATCAGGATAGTTCAAAGAACGCGCTTTTGTTTTTTCTTCTGTACCAAAGAAGGTGTAAATAAAGTTGTCAGGATCATTGTAATCAGCAGTCCATGTAGCAACAAAGCTTCCCATCTCACCACTCTTACGAAGATCTAACCATGCAGATTCATCATATGACTTAATCTCTGCTGTGATACCAACCTTCGCCAAATTCTGCTGAATAATTTGATAAACCATAATCGTGGAATCACCTGCAGAGGAATCCAGCGAAAGTTCCATAGTAAAACCGTCAGGGTAACCTGCCTCTGTAAGCAGAGCCTTTGCTCCTTCAGGATCATACTTGATTGTACCTTCCAAATCAGTGTTATGTGCTACAAGACCTCTGGGGAAAATACCATCCTCAAGATTACCGGAGCCACCGTATACAGTATTTAAAATGGTCTCACGATCAATAGCCATCTGTATAGCCTGACGTACTTTGATATTATTGAACGGCTCAATATTCTGATTCAATGTAAAGTATGTAAGAGCTACTCTGCTTACAGCAACAATATTGTCTGCATATGCAGTCTTGTAAGTGGACTCTACAATAGAGGAATCTATATTATCCAAGTCAAGGATATCCAATTCTCCGTTCTGGTAAGCCATATTCATGGTGCTTGCATCAGGCATAATTTTGATTTCTACGCGCTGAGCACTTGGTGTTTCTCCCCAGTAATTCGGATTTGCCACCAGAGTTATGGAACTGTTTACTGTCCAGTTCTCAACCACATAAGGACCGGTACCTACTGTCACAGCAGGATCAATACCGAAAGAATCACCAGCAGCTTCTGTAGTCTGCTCATCATAGATGGAGCATGCAGGAGTCGCTAACTGATAGATAAATCCTGCAAAAGGCTGTGCCAATGTCACAGTAAAGTTATAATCATCTACAATTTCAATTCCTTCCAATGTATCTGCTTCGCCGTTGTAGAGAGCTTCTGCTCCGTCAATAGCATTTACGAAATCATAGTTTACACCCTGCTCAATGGTCAGATTACGTACAAAGGTGTAAAGTACATCAGATGCTGTCAAAGCCTCGCCGTTGGAGAACTTTACCCCTTCCCTCAACTTAAAGTTGTAGGTAAGACCATCTTCCGATACACTATATTCCTCACAAAGGGAATTAGCCAGTTCTGTACTACCATCATCGTTTAACTGAATCTCAAATAAACGATCGTAAATATTAAGGGGAATACCGTAGTCAGAAGACGTAATCTGTACATCCATAGTGGAAATGTCTGCACTAAAGGCAACACGCAACGTCTTATCAGCTGCACTTTCTGTAGATACAGATGAAGAAGCAACCTCTGAAGAATTGTCAGAAGTGCCTGTTGAAGTAGTTACTGTGTCTGTTGAACTGCCACATCCGCTCAATACTGACGCTATGAAAGCTGTCATAAGAATAATACTGATATTTCTTTTTTTCATAATGTTTTCTCCTTTCTAAATTAAAAAATAGAAAAGGCGCAACTAACAATTAGTTGCGCCTTTGCATTTCTATTTTTGCCATAATAACATATTCAAATAACTTTGGCAAGACCAAAATAAATTAAATTTTATTGGTCTTTTAGATTTTTTTGCATGCTTTTTTTGTTGCAGTCCTGACATAGTCACGGTATACTTATATCTAAGAAAAGTTTACACGGGAGGGACGATTATGTTCTACGATAATAAGATCTGGATAGGCGATGCTGATGGCGAGAAAATCTGCATCCTGCCCAAAATGGCCAACCGTCACGGTCTGATTGCCGGTGCTACCGGAACCGGCAAAACCATTACCCTGAAAGTACTGGCTGAATCTTTCAGTGATGCCGGTGTACCTGTTTTTCTGGCTGATGTGAAAGGTGATCTGTCAGGTATGTGCAGACCCGGCACCGACAGCGAGGACATGCAGAAGCGTATCAAACGTTTCGGATTGGATCAGTGTGGCTTCGATTATCACCCTTATCCTTCTGTTTTCTGGGATATTTACGGGAAAATGGGGATTCCTCTTCGTACTACCATTTCTGAAATGGGTCCCATTTTGTTATCCAAGCTGATGGATTTAAATCCTACACAGTCTGATATTCTGACCGTTGTGTTCAAAATTGCCGATGATAACGATCTTTTACTGATCGATACCAAGGATTTGAAGGCTATGCTACAGTATGTAAGCGAAAACAGTAAGGAACTCACATTAGAATACGGTAACATTTCCAAGCAGAGCATTGCTGCTATCCTGCGTCATGTAGTTGCTTTGGAAACAGAGGGCGGCGAGCAGTTTTTTGCAGAGCCGGCTTTAAATATCGCAGATTGGTTTGCAACCGGCGTTGGCGGCAAAGGCAACATCAATATTCTGGACTGCAGGCAGCTTGCCAACAACGGTACGCTTTACTCAGCTTTTCTTTTGTGGATGCTTTCTGAGCTGTTTGAAACACTGCCTGAAGTGGGCGATTGCGATAGGCCGCGAATGATTTTCTTCTTTGATGAAGCGCACCTCTTGTTTGACGGTATCTCCAAAGCACTGGAGGATAAAATTGAACAGATTGTCAAGCTGATCCGTTCCAAGGGTGTGGGAATTTATTTTATCACACAGACTCCCAGAGATATTCCTGATGGCGTTCTGAGTCAGCTGGGCAATAAGATTCAGCATGCGCTGCGAGCTTATACTCCCTCCGATGAAAAAGCGGTAAAAGCTGCTGCCAACTCTTTCCGCACGAATCCGGCTTTTGATACCAGGGAAGCACTCACAGCCCTTGGTACCGGTGAGGCGCTGATTTCAGTTCTTGACGAGGATGGCATTCCCGGAATCGTACAGAAATGCAAGATCCTCCCTCCCCAGAGTCTCATGGGCCCCATTACAGATGAGGAGAAGAAAAAGGAAGTCCTGATGAACAATCTCTATCTGCGTTATCAGAACATGGTTGACAGAGATTCTGCTTATGAATTCCTGGTCAGGAAGCAAAAACAGGATGATCAGGAAGCCGAGCAGGTGCGCCTTGCACGGGAAGAAGCCAAACAGGCAGAAAAAGAAGCAAAAGAGCAGGCACGTTTAGCTGAGAAAGAAGCCGAGAAGAAAGCCAAAGAGGAAGCGCGTGAAGCCGAGAAGCGCAAAAAAGCGATTTCTTCCGGCATCAGCAGCGTAGCTATTACCGCTGCCGGTACCATCGGCCGGGAACTGGGCAATAATATTGGTAAATCTATCGGCGGAAGCTTCGGCAAGAAGCTGGGCGGTAATATCGGTGCCTCGTTAGGGCGTAGTATTTTAGGTACTTTCCTGAAATTAAAATAAACTTAAAACAATCCCCTGTAGTTATGGCATAACCAAGCCACACCTACAGGGGATTTCCTCTTTATACTCTTCTTAAATCCAAATTTACTTCTTCAGGTACCGATGCCCCATTTAAATGATTGTCAGAATTCCTACCGATTTCAACAGCAAGATCAACAGAAGCACCGGTGCAACGAACTTTATCATTACAACATAAAGCTTCTTTCTGCCGAATTTGCAGCCGGACTTCTCAGCCTCATCAATAATTACCTGCGGTTTCAGGATCCATCCGATCAGGATACAGGTTGCAATTGCCACGATCGGCATCAGACAGTTATTACTGATATAGTCCATGACATCCAGAATCTGTGCGATTGCTCCATTGGGCAGTTCCAGTTCAAAATACCACTTGTTATAACCCAGGCAGACTACGATACCACCTACCAGAGCTATGCCGGTTTCAATGGCAGCAGCTTTCAGTCTGGACATGTGGAACTTGTCCATAAGGCTGGATACGACTGCTTCCATAACGGAAACTGCACTTGTAAGCGCTGCAAATAATACCATGGCAAAGAACAGACAGCCTATCAGATTTCCTATATTTCCCATGGCTGCAAATACTTTTGGTAAGGATACGAACATCAGGCTGGGACCTGAAGTTTCCATTCCCTCTCTTCCCATGAATACATACACTGCAGGAATAATCATGACGCCGGCCAAAAATGCAACTATTGTATCAAAAAATTCAATCTGATTAATGGATTTTACCAGATTAGCATCATCCTTTACATAAGAACCATATGCTATCATGATTCCCATGGCTACACTCAGGCTGAAGAAGAGCTGGCCCATGGCATCCATCAACACCGTGAAAAATCCTTTCACAGTCAATCCTTCAAAGTTGGGAATTATATAAATTCCAAATCCCTCAAGACCTGTTCTGGTCACGCCGCTTTCATCCGTGTGGCTGATGGTCAGTGAGAAAACAGCAATACCCACTACCAGTAAAAACAGAACCGGCATAATAATCTTAGAGGAAGATTCGATTCCTTTATTTACACCTCTGAAAATAATAACTGCCACGATAAACAGAAATACTACCATTGTCAGAATCGGCTCTACCTCTGCTGTAATAAAGCTTCCAAAATAGCCGTCTTCTGCTGTCAACGCACCTTCTCCGGTCAGATATGCAATGAAATATTTCACTACCCATCCACCGATAACCGAATAATACGGCATGATGATTACAGGCACCAGGCTGGCCAATACTCCCAAAAATCCCCACTTATCCTTCAATTTACTATATGCAGTAAGCGGACTCTGCTTGGTCTTTCTTCCGATAGCCACCTCTGTTGTCAACAGCGTAAATCCAAAGGTAAGCGCCAGCACCAGATAGATTACCAGGAACAATCCACCTCCGTCTTTCGCTGCCAGATACGGGAAACGCCATATATTACCCAGTCCTACCGCACTGCCTGCGGCAGACAATACAAATCCTATGGAACCTGAAAATGAATTTCTGCTTTTTTCGTTTTTCATACTTACTTGTGGGGTTTTACCCCTATCCCTTCTAAAATCTAAAAAACATGGTACCAAATCTTTCTATATTTGTCAACGAATGATCTTCTCCAGCATCCCAACTCTGTTAAACGGGAATGAAAAATAATAGCCATCTGCGAAGTCATCTGTAAGAGCCATCATTTCTTTCGCAAGCTGAATACCTGCCTGCTCTCCCTCTTCTCTCGTCATATCTTCACGATACCGGGCCAATACTTCATCCGTCACATCAATACCTGTCATTTCATTTTTCATAAAAGCAGCATTTTTCAGGCTGACAAAAGGCATAATACCGCACAAAATACGTGCTCCCGTTTCTTCTTTTACACGTCTGACACGTTCCGCACTCTCCCGTGTAGAGATGGGCTGAGTCAGGAAGAACGTTGCACCCGCCTCCATTTTCTTCTTTACACGGCCAATCTCAACTTCCAGGTTCCTGCGTCCCTGATTAATAGCACCTCCATAGCAGACCGGAGCATCCGCAAACATTTCTTCATTCATATCGTTTATAATATGCATCAGTCCCACTGAATCAAAATTGAAAACACTCTTGATACTATTACGCATCATAGATGGAATCGGATCTCCCGTAATCACCAGGAAATTACGGATGTGATTAATCTGGGCACCTAAAAGCTGTGATCGCATGGCGATGGCATTCTTATCGCGGCAGCAGATGTGAGGCATTACGCACATACCTGTCTCTCTTGCCACCTTCTCTGCCATCAGAATGGAATCCGCCCTCGTTCTTCCGGATGGAGAATCGGGAAATGTCAGCACATCCACGCCGCTCTTTAACAGCAAGTGTGCTGCATCCATCAGCTTTTCATCATCACTCCCAAGAGGCGGAGCCAATTCTACCGCGATCAGCTTCTTGCCTGCTTTTCCGGCATAAAAAGAACTGTCCTTTTTCACAATATCCGCACTTTTACCGGCAGCTGCAGGCGCTTTTGACGATAACTGTACCACAGATACTTTTTCTTTCATCTTACGGATGTATTCCGGTGTCGTTCCGCAGCAGCCACCCACAATATCTGCACCATCTGCAGCAATATCACTGACCTTAGCTGCAAAATAGTCCATGTTCCGGTTATCAAAAATCATGCGGTTGCTGATCATCTGAGGATATCCTGCATTGGGCAATGCTGTCAGTATTTTCTTTCCGCTGAAGCTGATACTCCTGATAATCTGCTGCATGTGTCCGGGCCCCACACCACAGTTAAAGCCCACTGCATCCACCGCTTCAATATTTTCGGCACGCTGTATCAGTTTACGCGCACTCAGTCCGGCATGACTGTAGCCAAACTGGTTCACGGAAAACTGTACGATCACAAAAGCCTGATCTCCTATAAAATCTATTGCTTCCAGAATATCCTCCATGTCCGAAAATGTCTCAAATACAAAGATTTCTGCACCTTCCGATAAAAAAGTACGACAGATTTCCACATATTCCCCTGAAATATGTTCCCGGTCTGCCTGATTATCATAGGAAATCTGTCCTATGTCAGCGGCGATATAGACATTATTGGCCCCTGCTACCTCCTGCGCCAGGCGATATCCCTGACGGATATTGTTCTGCACAGCTTCCCACGGCAATCCGGAAGAAATCGTGTTGCTGGCAAACGTATTGGTGCGGATAACCTGCGCTCCCGCTTCTATGTATTCTTTATGAATCCTGCTTACCCGTTCCGGATGCATTGTGTTTGCCAGCTCCGGCAACTCCTTTGTGTTGTAAATCTGTGCATAATAGGTGCCAAATGCACCGTCAAAAAGCAGCTTCTGCTCTTTCAGTTTTTCCCTGATTGTAGTAGTTACTTGTTCTGTCATTCTTTTTTCCTTTGTTGATTATCCATTTTCTTTTTCAGCTTTTCTAGCTATCATAAATCTTTTCCGCTCTGATTTCAATACTTACTTTACATTGCAGAACATTTCATACTTTAAATTTCAGAGCATTTCATGCAAACCCTTTCGTAAAGACGCACACGCAGCTAAATTTTTGCAAAATTTCAGGAGGGGAAATTCCCCTCCTGTTTTATAATACTGATGAAATTTAAATTTACTTACTTCACAAGTCCTGCCAGCATGGGAAGTCCCAGAGAAACCGCAGGAATATAAGTTACTAACAACAGACCGACCAGGATTGCCACATAGTACATCAACATGTACGGCATGACCTTGGACAATGATGTCTTACCCACCTTGATCGCCACGAACAACGTATTACCTACCGGAGGTGTGATGTTACCGATGCAAAGGTTATAAACAAGAATCAGACCAAACTGTACCGGATTCATACCAAATGTCTGTACCACAGGCAAAAACAGCGGTGTGAAGATCAGGATAGCCGGTGTTACATCCATGAAAGTACCTGCAATCAGAAGAATCAGGTTCATGATCAGCAGGATGATAAACTTGTTATCTGTCAGTCCCAGCAGTGCGGAAGAAATTGCCTGAGGAATCTGTGTAAATGCCATAACCCATCCCAGGATATTGGATACACCAATCAGGAATACAACCATACCACTCATCTTGGCGCTGTCAACAACGATCTTCCAGAAAGATTTTAAAGTAATATTCTTATAGCAGATACCAAGGATCAGAGCATATACAACTGCAATTGCAGAACCTTCTGTTGCAGTGAAGATACCACCGATGATACCGCCGATAACCACTACGATCAGGGACAGGGAAGGAAGTGCTCTTAATGTAGCTCTTCCCAGGTTCTTCCAGTCAAACTTGCCTGGAGTTCCCTTGTAACCTTTTTTCTTAGCAATGATAATTGCAACGACGACACAGCAAAGTGCCCAGATAATTCCGGGAACATAACCTGCAAGGAACAATGCTGCAACAGAGGTACCGCCTGCCGCCAGTGAATAAGTGATCATGGCATTGGAAGGCGGGATCAGGAGTCCTGACGGAGCTGATGCACCATTGGTAGCTGCACAGATTGCAGGATCATATCCCTGTTCCTCTTCTCCTTCACGTACCATGCTTCCAACTGCAGCAGCTGCTGCGGAAGCAGAACCGGAGATTGCACCGAACAGTGCATTGGCACCAACATTAGTTACCAGCAAAGCTCCGGGCAGCTTACCCAGGATTGCCATTACAAAATCTACCAGTCGTTTAGCGACACCTCCCTGGTTCATCAGATTACCTGCCAGAATAAAGAAAGGAATCGCCGTAAGACTGAATTTACTCATACCTACAAAAGTCCGCTGTGCACCTGTCAATACCGCTACATCGAGGTCTACCGACATCAAAATAGCTGCCAGTGAAGAAATACCGATCGAATAAGAAATCGGCACACCAATGAAGAGAAGTACCAGCATAACTACTAAAATAATCAATAATGCCTGCATTGCCATATTCTTATACCTCCTTCTCGGCCTTTGCCACTTCTTCTGCTGCTTCATCTACGGGATCTGTACTGATCTCACCTTTGATGATTCCGATAATATTCAGAATCGTGTAGATAATATTGATCACACCGCAGAGAGGCAATACAACATAGAAAACACCGATAGGAACGCCCAGAGAAGAGGTCATCTGGCCCATAGCAAGGGTGGTGATCTGAACACCGCCATATACCAGGATAACTGCTGCGAAGATGCATCCCACTACCTCTGAAAATATATTCAGAACTTTTCTTGCCATAGGTCCCATACGGTCAACCAGTATGGGAATATTCATATGTCCGCGTTCACCCACTACAATAGATGCTCCCAGAAGGGCCATCCATGCAAAAAGATACGAAACCAGTTCCTCAGACCAGGAGGAAGGATTCTGCAGGATGTATCTGGTAAATACCTGCCAGCAGGTGAGGGCTACCATCGCTAAAAAGCTCACACCGGCCAGTACATTTAAAACATTGTCCAAAATTTTTCTTAACTGCTTCATACGATTCCCTCCTACTCTTCTACACTGGGATACAACGCATTGTATTCCTGAATCTTATCATAAATAGGCTGGATATCGGGGTTGCCGGAAAGTACGGAGTCATGCAGGGGTTTACATGCCTCAACAAAAGGAGCCTGATCAGGATAAATGAATACCACGCCCTGTTCGTTCTGGGCCTTATTCTTTGCATTTTCCACAGCCTTAACCCACTCTTCTCTCTGTACAGAGTTCAGCAGTTTAAAGCCTTCTTCGAAAATTGCAAGCTCTTCTTCACTTAATTCCTCAAGGAACGCAAGGTTACCGATAAGGATATCAGGAACCATCTGATGCATATCATAGGAATAGTACTTACATACATCGCCATGTCCGTTATCGGTAAGTGCCATTTCATTATTCTCTGCACCGTCAATAATATTAGACTGCAGAGCCGTATAAACTTCACCAAAGCTCATTGGTGTCGCAGAACCGCCCAAAAGACTCATCATCTGGATATTGGTAGGGGACTGCTGTACACGAATCTTCAGACCCTTTAAATCTGCCGGACTTTCGATCGGTGTATCTACAGTGTAGAAATTACGGGTACCTGCATCCAGCCAGGTAACTGCCTTGAAGCCTGCTTTTTCCGTAGCGGTGAAGATAGGATCCGTAACCTCGGGATCATCCATAGCTGCGTGATAAGCATCCGCACTTGCAAAAAGGTAAGGCAGATTGAATATCTCGTAGTTCTTACTGAATGTCTCCAGGATCGCATTACTTGCCACGCAGAAGTCAATAGCTCCTGTCTGGGTCAGCTGAACCATATCTGTCTGGGAACCTAAAAGTTCACTGGGATATACTTCAACTACGTACTTGTCTCCCAACTGCTCATTGATGTACTCAGCAAATGCAGTAAGACCAATGTGCGTAGGATGATTGGTGGACTGGTTGTGTCCGATGCGGACAATTCTTCTCTGGTCAGATGAGCCGCAGCCGCTCATACATAATACGGCAAGCACCATCGCAGAAAGCAGAACTATCCATTTTTTTGTTGCTTTCATGAATAGAAAACCTCCTCTGTTATTTCTATTCAGAACAGCTTATGGTTTCCGCCCCCATTATACGTCTGCCGTTCTGAATCGCTATTTCTATTGTACAGGAGTGCTATGTCTTTTTCAAGTCTTTCCGCGACAATTCCGCGTGGATTTGCACCCCATTTTCTTCCATAATTCAACTCTCTCTGAAAGGCTTTGCTTACCGCACAGCTACTCTCATGCTATTTATGGAGCCAAGCATATATTCCGCAAATGCCTGCATCGTTTTGACTTCCGCCGACAGGATCTCATCTGATAAATAACAGTACAGTGCCTCCGATATCAAATTTCGATACTGCGAAGGTAAATTCTGCATCCCCCATTCCCCGCCCTGCTTCTTAGATGTGACTAATCCATCTTTCAAAAAAGCAGCTACCCTGCACAGATTCAGAGTCATGTACATGGGATTCTCCAATATTTCTTCTTTTGCCCCTTCAATGTCAGCCCATATACTGTCTATATAATCTGTTTTGGGTACCTCGGAAAATACTGTCCCAATCTCCTCGCCGTGCAAGACGATGCCGCAATGATTGATGATTGTGAAATGGGCTGCCAGATCCTTGTCTGTTCCCTTCATTTTACTGATATAATCCGTGGGATTCTCTGTAAACCACTGTAAATGGGTATTGGAAAAATGCAGTTCAAACGGAGTCGGATAAAGGAACCTTTTACAGTATGCTTTTTTCACAATACTAAGCTCTATCCCCTTGCTTGGTGCTAATTTATTAAGCGCTACTATTTCTTCCATGAACTTCATCTTCTGATTATCTGTGATATCATCTTCGATGACGATGATTATATCGATGTCACTTTTATCGGGATAAAAGCATCCCATCGCCATTGAGCCATGCAGGTATACGCCTGTAAGCTTGTCTCTTAATATCTGTTTACTGACATCTACTAATTTGTCTAAAATATTTTGATATAACATGGTTCCTCCTGTGTTTCTAATCTTTCTTTCAGTTTTTCTGTATATTTGCTGATATATTGAGATACAAGAATAAAAATATCATTTTTTACAATACTAATATCATATCACAACTAATATCATATCACAGATCAGGGATTTAATCCGCCGGAGTTGTGATAGACATTCGCTGCTCGCAATGAACAGGCACCGCCTGTTCACGCTTGCTGACACTTATTATATTCCACAAAACCAATGGAGGCAAACAAATTATGGCAAAAGCAGGTATGAGACGCCCCAGTCCCAAAGAACCGCACGGCACCGAAAGCAATCACAAGACATCTATTCCCAAAAATGATGTTACGCCTGTGCCTGAGATTCAGGGCAAGGCAAAAGCTGGCCACAAAAAAGCAAAACCGATGTAAATGGTTTTGCTTTTTTGTGTATTTTACAGCTTTTTATATTCTCCTCAGCCTTTTATGTTTCTATCGAGCACTTTAGCAGATAGTTTAGGAAATAAACTTGATTCTAGGTGCCATATTTTAACTATTTTATGCTTTTGGGGCAGATAGTTTTCTACTTTTGTGATATTTTAGATGTCATCACCACTCCTTCCAATTCTTTTAGGGCGGATAGTTTTCTAGTTTTGTGGAATTTTAGATGCCGGCAGCACTCCTTTCAATTCTTTTGAGGCAGATAGTTTTCCATTTTTGTGGAATTTTAGATGCCGGCAGCACCCCTTTCAATTCTTTTGAGGCAGATAGTTTTCTATTTTTGTGAAATTTTAGATGCCAGCACTACTCCTTTCAATGCTTTTTCGGCAGATAGTTTTCTACTTTTGTGGAATTTTAGATGCCGGCAGCACTCCTTTCAATGCTTTTTCGGCAGATAGTTTTCTACTTTTGTGGAATTTTAGATGCCGGCAGCACTCCTTTCAATTCTTTTGGGGCAGATAGTTTTCTATTTTTGTGGAATTTTAGATGCCAGCACTACTCCTATCAATGCTTTTTCGGCAGAT
>JBGVLR010000197.1:0-3625 GCA_045124375.1 Acetatifactor sp. | reverse complement strand
TTGATATGGAAAAATATCTGGGAAAACGGACCTGTGCGGACTTTATCGTAAGCTCCACAGGCTATTTCCGCCAGCCCAACAGGACGGAAACTTTCATTACAGAAGAACAGATCGCCCAAATTCAGGCAAATACCAGCGGGTCGCTGTCAGGATCCGGTTATAAGGTGACGGGAGCCCTGGGTTGGATGCCAGAAGATACTTGGCGCATGGACCGGGCACGTTTTGGCTCCCCGGACACGGTGGAAAGAGAACTGGCACAGGCATACCGCCGGGGCGATCTGGTTGGTCCCACGGCATTGATCGAAGGTCTGGACGAACCCCTGTTTGAAAAGCTGACCGTTGTGGAGGGCGACCTGGCACCACTCTTCCAGCCGGATGCAAAAGCAATCGCAATGGTGGTCTATACCGACGATTATGGCAACGTATCCACACCGGATTATTACCCGCCTGTTGGCTCCACCCAGACCATTACCTATGTAGAAGAAACCATGTACATCGACAGCCGGACCGGTGAAGAAATGAACGAGAACACACCCATGGAATATATTCAGTCTCACATCACCCAAAGCCACGACATGGATTACACCATCTGCGCTTATGTGACCCTGCCCACGCCCATGAGCTACCGCTATACCACCATAGGCTACCGCTTTGTTCTACCCGTTGATCGCTTGACAGAGGAGAGTGGGCGGGAAGTGATCCCCATGTTCTGGCTCTTTGACACCCCGGACTTATCTTCTGAAGAAGCAGCGGAAAACTATCTTGCAAAGCTGACAGAAGATCCCCTGTCCGAGCTCATGTATGAAAGCAAGGCAAAAATGCGGGATGAATTCTACAGCTTCCAGACCATGTTCCTGCTGCTGGGCGGACTGCTTTGTGCCATTATCGCTCTGATCGGTATTCTCAATTTCATCAATGCCATCATGACAGGCATCCTGTCCCGCAGACGGGAATTTGCGGTGTTGCAGGCCGTCGGCATGACCAATAAGCAGCTCAAAACTATGCTGATCTACGAAGGCCTTTTCTATGCACTTGGTTCGTCCATCGCTGCGTTGATCCTCTCCATCCTGATAAACCCGCTGATCGGCAAAATGCTGGAATCCATGTTCTGGTTCTTCAGCGCAAACTTCACGATCATCCCAGTTCTGCTCGTCATTCCGGTCTTTGCCCTGTTTGGCTGGCTGATTCCATCCATCCTGTACGGTCAGACAGCAAAGCAAAGCACAGTGGATAGATTACGTCTTGCTGATTAACATCCAATATTATAATAGTAAAGGTGCTGCATGCGAATGCAGCACCTTTTTCTTTGCAATTTCTCTTCTTTAAACGTGTAATATAGCAGTTCGAAAAGGTCTACCTTTACAGATGCTTTCTGCAGCAGGCATTCTGCCTGGAGTTTTGCGTATGAAAAGGTGTCCTTTTGATTTACGGATATAGCTGTAAATCCGAACAATCTTTACAGACACTTTGGAGGCACTTATGAGAAAGATATATGGCTATGCCCGGGTATCAACCAAAGAGCAGAACCTTGACCGGCAAATTCTGGCACTGCAGAAATTTGGAATTGATGATCGGGATATCATCAGAGACAAAGCCAGTGGAAAGACACTCGACAGGGAAGGCTACAAGATGGTCCGGAACCATTTGCTGAGAGAAGGCGATAGCCTGGTAATCATGTCACTTGATCGCTTGAGCCGTAACAAAGTCCATATCCGCCAGGAGCTGGAATATTACAGGCAGAAAAAGATCCGAGTAATGATTCTGGATATGCCAACAACATTGACAGAAGTTCCTGATGGCCAGGAGTGGATCATTGATATGATCAATAACATACTGATCGAAGTCCTGTCCAGTATTGCAGAGCAGGAGAGAGTGCGCACACTTGAGCGCCAGGCACAGGGAATTGAAGCAGCGAAGCAAAAGGGGAAGCATTTAGGGCGACCCAGAGCGGTGTTGCCGGAGAATTGGGAGGAAGTGCATTCTCTATGGTTGCGAAATGATATTACGGCGGTAGAGGCGATGAAAAGGACTGGATTGAAACGCAGTACGTTCTATAAGCTTGCTGCTATATATAATGATGAATAAGAAAAGCCTGCTGATGAAAGGATCATCAGCAGGTCTTATTACACATGAAATTGCTGTGATACAGGACTTCTTTTCCAATGCTTAAGGCATAAGCAATTTCTGATCGAACAGAATTACCGATATAGCCATCAATATCAACCACATAAATCCCGTCTGAGAGTTCAATTTTTCTGTAATGAGCTTTTATTAGACGATCTTGAGCTACGCTATCTAATGATTCATCGCCATATACACATTGCAGAATATTGAATCCATGCATGGTCTCCAATTCCCAAGCAATTTGGTGCATCTCGTTGGAAAAACGCATGCTTCCACATATAGTCAAAGTTTTCAAATTTCAATATCCTCAGTTAATTGTTTCAAAACACGATCCAATGTAGAATGGCCTTCTACAATCTCAGATACCAACGCTGCATAGTAAATCTGTGCTGCAGTGCGCCGCTTCTGTGCTATTTCTTTTGCGTGCTTGGTATAAAGCCTATCATAAACATTTTGTAGCTTGAAGATATATTCTCTAAGAAAGCAATCCGGCTGATCAATCTCCCCAAGAATCAAATTACCTTCATTATCTACATTGTACAGAGGAATGGCACCATTGCCTTCATATTGAAGACTCCGTGCAATCCCTATGGCACCGGTCACGTCAATGGTGTCTGCATCGAATAAAATTTTTGCCTCAATAGAATCGGGAACCTGTTTGCTGCGGAATCGATGTGCGCGAATAGCCGCCCTAATCGCATCAGCTGTTTCAACATTCACGCCTTCCTTAAGTAAAAACGAATATGCCATTTCACCGCCAACCTCTGCATGACAGAGTGAATGATCTTCTCGTTGAGCCTTTCGTCCTATATCATGAAGCAGACAAGCAATAATCAGCCGCTCCTTATCGACGCTTGGTTCGTGGTCTGCAATGTCCATGGCGATCTTTAGTACCCGATACATATGCTGAGGGTCATGAGCCATATCATCTTTCAGACAAGTTTGCATATATGCTTCGCATTTGTAGATCAGGGCAGTATCCAAAATAAACACGCCTTTCAATGGAATAAAGTAATTATATCGAACGTATGTACTTGTGTCAATATAATGATCCTTAATATATAGGATTCTGATCCTTTCGTCAATCAACGAGACCCAATGCGTGTGATTTGATATACAAAATAGGCTTATCAGATTAGCCAATTCTCTTGTGTGACATTTTATTTTGCGATATACTATATATATAGTACACACTTCTATTTTCTCCGCATCACAGAAAGGTAAGATTCTCTATGAATACCTTAATAGAACTTTACGACGAACGTGCCATTGAAAACGTTTTGGCTGCGGATATGTTTCGCCCTCAGCGAATTATATTTTTATGTCCCACAGAGGTAGCCCAAAGCCAGCGGCGGCAGAATCAGATCGGTAACTTTTTCCACCATCGAGGTTGGGATCCGGAATTGATTTTTGTAGAAACCAGTCAATTTGAGGTGGACTGTATCTTACAGCAGCTTCTGACTATCAGCGAGAAATGTCCTGGCTGTGCATTGGATGTTAC
>JBGVLR010000196.1:0-5317 GCA_045124375.1 Acetatifactor sp. | reverse complement strand
AGGTCCCAAGGGTTGGGCTGTTCGCCCATTAAAGCGGTACGCGAGCTGGGTTCAGAACGTCGTGAGACAGTTCGGTCCCTATCCGGCGTAGGCGAAGGATATTTGAGAGGAGCTGTCCTTAGTACGAGAGGACCGGGATGGACGGACCACTGGTGTATCTGTTAGGCATCAAGCCTATGGCAGAGTAGCCAAGTCCGGAAGGGATAAACGCTGAAGGCATCTAAGCGTGAAGCCCCCCTCAAGATGAGATATCCCAATACGTAAGACCCCTTGAAGACGACGAGGTAGATAGGAACAAGGTGTAAGTGCAGCAATGTACTCAGCTGATGTTTACTAATCGGTCGAGGGCTTATCCTGAAGGCTGGAAAGCGAAAACTATTTCGCACGAAATAAATTTCGCAGATAGGTTACAGAGTCTTGTAAGATTTAAGAGTTCAATGTTCGGTTTTGAAGGTATGAACCTTTTGAGAAAGAGTAGCGAGGGCTGCTCTTTTTTTTGTACACAAAATAATTTATAAAAAGAAATGACAGATTTGCCCAAATGAAGTATAATACAAGTGGCACAACATATTGCCAAAAAAAGGAGGACAAAACAATGGGATTTTTAACTGGCAAGACAGCCATCATTACCGGTGCGGGACGCGCTGTTTTAAGTGATGGAAGATGTGGCTCTATCGGTTACGGTATCGCAACTGCTTATGCAAAAGAAGGTGCAAACCTGGTAATTACCGGACGAAACGTAAAGAAACTGGAAGATGCTAAGGAAGAACTGGAGCGTCTGTACGGCATTAAAGTTCTGATTATCCAGGCAGATGTAAATGCAGGTGCTGACAACATGGCAGTAGTTCAGAATGTCGTGGACAAGACCATTGAGACTTTTGGAAGAATTGATGTACTCATTAACAATGCGCAGGCTTCCGCTTCAGGTGTAACTCTGGCAGATCATACCACAGAACAGTTTGATCTGGCAGTTTATTCCGGACTGTATGCAGCATTCTATTATATGAAGGCTTGCTATCCTCATCTGGCTAAGACTAAGGGTTCTGTTGTTAACTTTGCATCCGGTGCAGGGTTATTCGGTAACTACGGACAGTGTGCATATGCAGCTGCCAAGGAAGGTATCCGTGGACTTACCCGTGTAGCAGCTACTGAGTGGGCAAAGGACGGCATTAATGTAAATGTTGTCTGTCCTCTGGCATGGACTGCACAGTTGGAGCAGTTTGAGAAGGCTTATCCTGATGCTTTCAAGGCAAACGTACATATGCCTCCTGCAGGTCACTTCGGCGATGCAGAACTGGAAATCGGTCGTGTCTGCGTGCAGCTTGCAAATCCTGACTTCAAGTACATGACAGGTGAGACCCTGACTCTGGAAGGCGGTATGGGACAGAGACCGTAATACTGGAGATCGCCTGATTTGATAATTGTTCATTGATGCAACCTGGAATCCATGTGGGTTTCAGGTTGCATTTATAATGGGGAGAACGATTATATCTAATATTTTTCTTGCCTGAGTGATAGATGGGTGGTACACTGTTCGTATAGAGCAGAGCCAAGTGCACAAAGAAGCAGATGCCGAGTAAGCTCGCGCAGCTGCTTCTTTGCATGTTTAGCAAGGGAAGCAGTAAAGTCATAAAAGGAGTCCGGCATGAAAATCACGAACCTACACATTCAAAACTTCAAAGCCATCCGTGACATGCACATCTGTGACATCGAGAGTGCATTAATCCTGGTGGGCCAAAATAATTCAGGGAAAACCACCGTTCTGGACGCCATCCGCGCAGTAGGCGGCGAATACGATATCCAGCCTGAAGACTTCGGGGAAGACAACGCCAACATTGAAATTTCTGTAACGCTGGAATTTACGGAGGATGACCTGGAAGTGCTTCAACGCAGAGGTATCGTGACCCAGTATCGCAGGAAAGAAGCTTGGCAGCAGGACTTCTGTAAGAAGCTGCCATCGTTTCAAGACGGCGTCCTTTCTTTTACTATGGTTGCCAACAGAGACGGCTGGGTTCGTTATCACGACGGTTATAAAAAAGATAATAAATACATCAGAGAAGTATTTCCAAGAATTTATTACGTAGACACGGATCGCAGCCTGGATCAGCTGCAGAAGGATCTGCTTTTACTGCAGGAGGATGAAATCCTTGGAAGGATGCGTTCCGGCTGCTGTATGTTCAACCAGGCAAAGCCATGTAATCACTGCTTTTCCTGTATCGGTCTGATCTGGCAGAAGAGACCACAGGAGCTTGATGTGTTTGAGACTGCCAAGCTTTTAGATTATAAGCTGTATCAGTTGAATCTTGATGAGTTTGCAAGGAAGGTGAACCAGAACTTCCACAAAAACGGCGGGAAAGAAGAAATCCTTTACTCCATGAACCGTGATGTGGAGCAGATGCTTCATGTGACGACTGAGATTTATCATCCGGCGCAGAACTTGACGAGACCTATCGAGCAGATGGGGAAAGGTATGCGCTGTATGTACCTGTTTTCTTTACTTGAGGCGTATACGGAAATCGAAGAGAATCTGCCCAGCATTATCATGATCGAGGACCCGGAAATATTCCTCCATCCCAGACTGCAGAAGACGGCAGGGGAGATTCTGTACCGGCTTTCCAGAAAGAATCAGGTAATCTTCAGTACCCATTCACCCAATCTGCTGCCTAATTTCAACAGCAGAGAGATCCGCCAGGTGGTACTTGACGAAGAGGGGTACTCTAATGTGCGGGAGAAAACGGATATCAGTGCCATTCTGGATGATTTGGGCTATACAGCCAATGACCTGATGAATGTGAACTTTGTATTTATTGTGGAAGGAAAGCAGGATAAGAGCCGTCTGCCGCTGTTACTGAATAAATATTATTCGGAAGTCTATGACGAGGAAGGAAATCTGTCCAGAATCGCCATTATTACCACCAACAGCTGTACCAATATCAAGACTTATGCCAATCTGAAATATATGAATCAGATTTATATCAGGGATCAGTTTTTGATGGTGCGGGATGGTGACGGCAAGGATCCGAATGAGCTGGGCAGGCAGTTGTGCAGATATTATGAGGAACGCAATCTGGAGGATATGGATAAGCTGCCCAGAGTGCGCCCGGAGAACGTGTTGATTCTGAAATACTATTCCTTTGAAAATTATTTCCTGAATCCCAAGGTGATGGCCGGTCTTGGTGTGGTGGAGTCGGAGGAAGCTTTTTATCAGACACTTCTGGAAAAGTGGAAGGAATATCTTCATAAGATCAAAAGCGGTAAGCATCTGGTCGAGGTGCTGGGACATGACTTGGAAACGGTGGAGGATATTAAGGAGCACATGGAAGAAATCAGGATTTATTTGAGAGGGCATAATTTGTTTGATATTTTCTATGGGGCGTTTAAGGAGCGGGAGACGGAGCTTTTGAAGCAGTATATTGAGGTGGCTCCAAGGGAAGATTTTCAGGATATTCTGGATGCAGTGGAGAGGTTTGTTTATTTTGAGAGCAGGGTGAAATAAGATGTCCGCAGAAGTATACATTTGTGCAGAGAGACCGGATTCAGGCAAAAGGAGTGATAGCAATAAAGGGCGGCTCCATGGAGGAAAAAGTGAAGAAATACGAACGGAAATTGAGATGGAAACTATTTATTGTGTTGGCTGTTTTTGCATTAGTTGTGAATGTAATGGTCTATTTCATTGTAAAAGTAAATCTGGAAAAGCATTACATTGACCTGGCTCAAAAGCATATGAATCATCAGGTTTTGAACAGGCAGCAGCACATGGCGGTAATGGGGGAACAGTTCAAGGTATTGGCAGGTGATTCTCAGTTTATACTGGGAATTGCAAATGATAATACGGATATAGTCAAAAGTAAACTTGAGGAATTTTTTAAGAGTTCTCCGGGGTTAAAAAGTGCAAGTGTGTATAATTGCAGGAATGGCAGACAGGAGTGTAAGAGCGGGAACAAAAGTTCCTTTTACACAGATCAGGAAATTGAGAATCTGCTTGAGAAGTATGGTGACGATATCCGGGAAGCCTTCTGGTTTGTAGAAGGGGAAGCCGGTGCGCGGGAGCAATATCTGAATTGCTGGGTTCCTGTGGAGTTTGAAGGCAGGCGATTGGGATACTTGATAGTGAGGACCGATCTTGACAGGTTTATGAAAGAATTTACGGGAGGCAATTCCTATTCATTCTGGGAGGAGCATACAGCCATACAGTCCACAGAGGCATTGTGGACAGATGATGACGCTTACTGGGAAGAAACAGAAATCACATGGAGTGATAAAGCGGGGGATTTTCACATAACAGATAATCAGATCGTATCTGTTACGGAAATCACGTCAGTGGGAGAGCAATTGATACAGGTTGTTCATTGGAATAGAAATGAAATGTATCGTATGGTTGCTCTGGGGCTTGCTGCATTGTTTTTTGTAAGTCTGGCAGGCTGCTATTTTATTATATATTTATTCGTTCGGAATATTACTGTCCCCATGTTGAAATTAAAAGAAAAAATGGAGATATACAGAGTGGTCAAAAAGTAATATGAATTTGTACCGTGGAGCCGTTTTCCGAACTTTGTACCGTAAGGCCATACTGCTCTCCATATTCCAATTGAATTCGTTCGTGTATATTTTTGAGACCATAACCACTGCCGGAGAGCTTTCTGCTTTCGGGAGTGGTTTTGTTCGTTGTATCGAAACCTTTACCATTATCGGATACTTCCAGATAAATATCGTCATTGACCGAATATCCCCGGATGGAAATCCGGCCGTGATGTTTTACCTGGGAGATACCGTGCTTTATGGCGTTTTCCACGAGAGGCTGGAGAATGATCTTGGGAACCATAATCTGTAGGAGCTCCGGCTGAATTTCGAGTGAAATATCAAATTTGCCTGGACTGCGCATCTGTTCAATTTTGGCATAACTGGAGACAATACCCAATTCATCCTCCAGAGTAATGGTCTGTTCACCCTTGTGTAGGCTGAGACGGAAGAAGTGGGACAGCTCCATTACCATCTGTTCGATTTCCGGTTGTTCTTTTAGAAGAGCAATCCATCCGATGGTATCTAAAGTGTTATAGAGAAAGTGGGGATTGATCTGTGCCTGGAGAGCAGCAAATTCCAGCTCTCTTTTTTTGATTTGTTCCAATTTGTTTTTCTCCACCAATTCATTTATGCGTGTCACCATGTTGTTGTATCCCTGTTCCAGCTCCCAAAGCTCGTCTCTGGGGGTACTGTCCAAAAAGGCATGGAGATTTCCCTCACCCAGGTTTTGCAGCTTGTCCCTGAGCTTTCGTAAGGAGGAAACAAGACGGGAGGACAGGGAAAAGGACAGGAGTAG
>JBGVLR010000195.1:0-62712 GCA_045124375.1 Acetatifactor sp. | reverse complement strand
GCGAAGCGACGGAGAGCGCCGCAGGCGCGATTTTGCGAATGGCGCGTCTGAACTGTTACGTATAATGCACCTCTCTAATAGTATAAATAATAATCCCGCCCTTGACAAGTATCAAAGACGGGACCTAACTCAATAAATGTTACAGGACACCGTAATCTTCCATAGCCTTCTTCAGTCTGGCTGCATTGGCTTCTTCCATCTCGGTCAGAGGCATACGCAGAGGACCGACTTCCATTCCCATCAGGTTCAGTGCTTTCTTCACAGGAATCGGGTTCACTTCACAGAACAGGGCATCGCACAGATTCATTGCTTCCAGCTGCATCTTGCGGCTGCCTGCCACATCACCATCCAGGAATTTCTGACAGATTTCATGGGTCTGTCCGGGAGCCACATTGGAAAGAACAGAGATAACACCGATTCCGCCCAGAGCCATGATAGGTACGATCTGGTCATCATTACCGGAATAGATATCCACACATCCGTCTGCAATGGCTGCCAGATGTGCAATCTGGCTGATATTGCCGCTGGCTTCCTTTACGCCTACAATATTCTCTACATCTTTGCAAAGTCGTAATACGGTCTCAGGCAGGATGTTGCAGCCTGTACGGCTGGGTACATTATATAAAAGAACAGGAATCTTTACAGCATCTGCAACTGTCTTAAAATGCTGATACAGACCGTTCTGAGTCGCTTTATTATAGTAAGGGCTTACCAGTAACAGACCGTCTGCACCGTACTTTTCAGCTTCTGCAGAAAGATAAACAGCTGTCTCTGTAGAGTTAGAACCGGTTCCTGCCACTACAGGGATTCTTCCTGCTACGACTTCTACAGTATATTTGATCACATCCAGATGCTCCTCATGGCTCAGCGTAGATGCCTCACCGGTAGTACCACATGCAATAATTGCATCCGTTCCGTTTGCGATTTGGAACTCGATCAACTCTGCAAGTTTTTCATAATTTACTTCCCCATTCTCCTTCATAGGGGTTACGATTGCTACTCCTGCACCTTTAAAAATAGACATACATTTCCTCCATTCCGGTCCTTCGGACCTTTCCATCTTCCCTTAGTATCTCTGCCGTGTTTTCTCTTACAAACTGACGCCCGTAAAGCCTTCCGCTTTATCATTCGTGTTGCTCTCCGGGTGATGATGTTCATTCGCAAAACAAAACGCCGGCGTACGAAGCGCCGGCGTAAAATTACCATTCCGCGATAGCACTCCATCTAGCCACTAGATGACAGTCATACGGCTCTTAACCGTATGCCCAAGATTCGAACCACAGGACTTCTCCTCTTTCGGCGCTTTCCCCTTTCTCTTTCCTTCCTCTGTGCCTGTCACATCCGGAAGATACTCCTGAAACGCGCAACCTCTATCTCTAATCTCATTTATCATATCACCTTAGTACATTGCTGTCAATGATTAATTCTGAAAACTCCTGCTCTCTTATTCCCAGACCTTGAATTTCACAGTTTCAATCTTGGACACTTCATCTGCCATCATGCAGATCTCATCGTTCATGCTGATACCGGTCATAATGACATTGGTCTCACCATGGCACTCGATAAGTGCTTTCAAATCGTCCACAGTAATGATATCTTTCTCAATCAGTCCCAGAACTTCGTCCAGAATCAACAAGTCACATTCTCCCGTCATCAGAACCTTTCTTGCAAAGTTGATTCCGTTGCGGATATTGCGGATTTCCTCTCTCTTCTTCTCGTCCGAAAGCTCAGCATAATTCTCATCTGATTTTTCAAAATGGAACAGCTTAATCTCCGGTTCCAGTCTTCGAATAAACTCGGAATCACTTAAGCCTTTCCCTTTCAGAAATTGTATAATTACTACCGCTTGCCCTTCTGCTGCAGCCTGCACGGCCCTTCCCAGAGCAGCCGGTGATTTTCCCCTTCCGTCCCCAGTGTAGATATAGATCATACCTTTTCCCATGTGCACACCTCACTATCTGTCGTAGAAAATGGTTTTTCAGGTATTGTATCACATTTCATGCACTTTTGCAACTTTAGATGTCTTCGGCAAAAAGCTCCAGCTTGCTGACAGATACTTCAAAAGCGACCCTGCGCTCCACATTCTCTTCATCCAGCTTTTTCATATATTCCCTGCTCTGAATCCTGCCCCAGATCGCGCAGCGCTCACCTACCCTGAAGTTACTGGCATATCTGGCATTCCTGCCCCAGCAGATACAAGGTATGTAATCAGATTTACCGTAGGGTCTATTCACTGCTAAAAGCAGATCTGCAATCTCTCTTCCAAGAGGTGTTTTGCGGTAAATCGGTTCTTTACAAATATATCCATCCAGAAAAATCTGATTGGTTCTGGCACTTTCTTCAATCTCTTCCACAAATTCAATCTCTCTTGCAAATACGGACAATACCAGTCTGTTCTTACGCTCCTCATGACGATTATAGGAACGGAACTGTCCGCTTACACTGATCAGCATCCCTTTATAGTCTGCATTCACATCCAAAAGCCGCTCCGATACCATTACAGGGATGATATCATAACTCTCGCTGAGCCTTTGTACTTTTACATCCACCATGTAGAATCCTTCTCCGAAGATTTCATGGCTAAAGGCAAAATCTCCTACGATTTCTCCCATAACCGTCACCTGGTTGTTTTCAATTACCTTATCTGTCATTTCCAGTTCTCCCTTCTTACCATTAAGACTTATTCCGGCAACTATCCTTTCACATGTTGTCACCTGTAATTCACTTTATTTATACTCCATTTTTGACCTCTTGAGTACCCTAAAATATCGCGCAATCCACCAAACATCGCACAAAACTACTTTTTTTACCATAATTTTTTATGTGAGAAATCTCCAAAAAGTACCGCAAACTCCCATTTTTTCTTGCATACCGCGCAAAATAGTGTTATACTGTTACAGTTTAAAAAATCGACACAAAAATCGGTCGACGAGATTTACTGATTTTCGCCGCATTCCGACAGTTATCGACAAAGTTCGTCAAATATCGGGGAATTCCCGGTAAGTCTGATATGGAGATGAGAATATCATGAAACAAAAAAGAGAAGACGTAAGAAATGTTGCCATTATTGCCCATGTAGACCATGGTAAAACTACTCTTGTAGATGAATTGCTCAAACAGAGCGGCGTATTCCGTGAAAATCAGGAAGTAGCGGAACGCGTTATGGATTCCAATGATATCGAAAGAGAACGAGGCATTACTATCCTTTCCAAGAACACTGCTGTTATGTATAAAGGTACCAAGATCAACATCATCGATACCCCAGGCCACGCTGATTTCGGCGGTGAGGTAGAACGTGTTCTGAAGATGGTAAACGGTGTTATTCTGGTAGTAGATGCTTTTGAAGGCGCTATGCCTCAGACCAAATTCGTCCTGCGCAAAGCCCTGGAGTTAAAGCTTCCCGTTATCGTATGTATCAACAAGATCGACCGTCCGGAAGCAAGACCTGACGAGGTAATTGACGAGGTTCTGGAGCTGTTCCTGGAACTGGATGCAGACGATTCCCAGCTGGATTGTCCTTTTGTATTTGCTTCCGCCAAGGCCGGAATCGCTTCCCTGGATTCCCATGAACAGGGAACCAGTATGGAGCCTTTATTCGAGACGATCCTGGACTATATCCCTGCTCCCGAAGGCGACCCTGAAGCAGGTACTCAGGTACTGATCAGCACTATCGATTATAATGAATATGTAGGCCGTATCGGCGTAGGTAAAGTAGATAACGGTACGATCAGTGTGAATCAGGAAGTAGTCATCTGTAACCACCACGAGCCTGACAAGCAGGTAAAAGTCAAAGTCAGCAAGCTGTATGAATTTGACGGTCTGAATAAGGTAGAAGTACGCAGTGCTTCCATCGGTTCCATCGTAGCAATATCCGGTATCAGCGATATCCACATCGGTGATACCCTGTGTTCCCCTGAAAATGTGGAACCGATTCCTTTCCAGAAGATCAGCGAGCCCACCATTGCGATGCACTTCATGGTAAACGACTCTCCGCTTGCAGGTCAGGAAGGAAAATATGTAACCAGCCGTCATCTTCGCGACCGTCTTTTCCGCGAACTGAATACTGATGTATCTTTGCGCGTGGAAGAAACCGATGCCGCTGACTGCTTCAAGGTATCCGGACGCGGCGAACTGCATCTGTCCGTCCTGATTGAGAATATGAGACGTGAAGGCTTCGAATTCGCGGTAAGCAAAGCCGAAGTACTTTACCACCATGATGAAAACGGCAAATTGACCGAGCCCATGGAGCTGGCTTATATCGACGTTCCCAACGAGTTTGCCGGTGCCGTTATTGAGAAGCTTGGTCAGAGAAAAGGTGAACTGCGCAACATGGGCTCCATCAGCGGCGGAACCTATACCCGTCTGGAGTTCTCCATTCCCGCAAGAGGCCTCATCGGTTATCGCGGAGAATTCATGACAGATACTAAGGGTAACGGTATCCTGAACACTGTATTTGACGGATATGGCCCTTATAAGGGGGACATCCAGTACCGTAAGCTGGGGTCTCTGATTGCTTTCGAAGCCGGTGAAGCCATCACCTATGGTCTGTACAATGCTCAGGAGCGTGGTATCCTCTTCATCGGACCGGGTGAAAAAGTATATGCCGGCATGGTAGTGGGACAGACCGGTCGAAGCGAGGACATTGAACTGAATGTCTGCAAGAAGAAGCAGCTGACCAATACCCGTTCTTCCAGTGCAGATGAAGCCCTCCGCCTGACACCGCCTAAGATCTTAAGTCTGGAGCAGGCCCTGGATTTCATTGATACCGATGAACTTCTGGAGGTAACACCTTCCAACTTAAGAATCCGTAAGAAGATTCTGGATCCTACACTTCGTAAGAGAGCGGCTATGAGCAAGAAATAAGATAACATCACAAAATTGTCGACTATTGTAAATATTCTCCGATAGACTGATTTTGATTGATGTCAGGAAAAAAGGCCATACAACAAACGCAATCCCTTTTTATGCGGGCGGCTGTTGTATGACCTTATTTTTACTTAATGGCAGATTACCATTTTATAATTCATACATGGTAAGATACTTCTTCGTATTCTCGCACATTTCTTTAAATAATTTCCGGGCATCCTCTATACCGCAGGTTACCAGCGGATCATTTGCAAATGCAGAGAATATCTTTTCCAGATCACGTTCTGCAATTCCCTCGGATACCAGTTCCTGTTCTCCGCAGATTCTGGAAATGAGAGGATAGATTTCCTTCGGAATAGGACCGGCAAATACCGGAGTCAGGCTGTTTGCTCTGAATGTTGCATTGGTTTCAACTACTGCACCGATAGGAAGGTTGGGAATCTGACCCATGTTAGGAATATTTACATTAGTAATCAGCTCAGTCAGCCCCAGCAGAGCTCTGATCTGGTTGACACCTTCTTCTCCGGTACCGTTTATCTTAACTTCCTCTTCTCCGCTTACCAGTCTGGCACTTCTTTCCAGACGTTTCTTCAGGTCTTCTTTTCTCCATGCTACCGTGGTCAGGCCAAAGTGCATTTCACTTACACGCTCCGGACTTTCCAGATACCACTTTCCTTCACAGAACTCTGCAAGGTGTCTGTCGCCGGCAGCTGCAATATATCCGAAACGATTGAATAAATCCATTTTCACTTTTTCATCACATGCAAAGCTGTTATTCATCCAGTTGTCGTCAATCTTTCCCTTCTGATAACCGTCTTTATGAGTCTGGCAATATTCACGATAATAAGGGAACAGGTCAATATTCTTATAAGTAGCCTTTGTAAGCCAGGTAAAATGATTGACTGCTACAGGATTTACCTTAATCTCATGTCTGTCAACCTTTTCCACACCCATCATCTCTTCTACTACACGGGCAAGGAATCTCTGGGTTCCGAATACCTCATGGCAGCAGCCGAAGGCTTTGATTTCAGGGAACACTCTGTAAAGTGTCTTTACACACAGGGTCATGGGGTTGGTATAGTTGATAACCCATGCCTGAGGCGCATATTTCTTGATATTCTCTGCAATTTCCTCAAACATCGGAACGGTACGCATAGCACGAACAATACCGCCGGGACCTGAAGTATCGCCTACGGACTGATAGATACCGTATTTTTCAGGTGCATGTACATCAGATTCCATCTCATCAAATGTTCCGGGCAGGATGGAAATGATTACAAAATCGGCTCCTGTCAGGGCTTCGCCGATAGTTTCCACTGCATGATACTTCCAGATGGACTTGGCCCCTTCTGCTGTCTGGAATTTGTTACCGATGATTTCATTATTTCTGGCAGCTTCCATATCTATGTCATACAGATATACATCTCCGCTGATGTCATCGCAGGATGCCAGATCACTCATAAGTCCCCATGCCCAACCACGGGAACCACCGCCTATGTAGGCAATTTTAATTTCACTTGCCTTGTTTCCTTCATACTTCATGAGAAATACCTCCGTGTTTTTTCTTCAGTATAAATCATAAAATTCATGTTTTCCTTAAAATAATTGCCCATTTTCTTTAAATTCTTGATTTATTTGTTCCTTTCTTGTAAAATCTCTGATATAATATTTTTGTCCCCTATTTAAATTTTGTGCCCCATGAATTAAGGAGTGTTTTTATGCTGCTTGTAAGTGAAAGACTTATTTCCAGAAATGCCATAACCAATGAAAGAATCATCGGCAGTGTGCATTATCACCAGGAGCATGAACTGTATTACATGCTGAAAGGAAAAACCACCTACTATATCGGAGATGAAATTTTTTATATTGAAGAGGGAAATTTTGCATTCATTCCCAAGGGAATCCTGCATAAGACGGATAATGAAAACTGTCTGACGAATGAGCGTATCCTGATAAGCTTCAGTGATAATATTTTTACGGATGAACTGCAGGGTGTGAAAGAAGAACTTTATAATTGTCGCCTGATTTCCATTGTTGCTTCGCAGCTGCCCCGTCTGGAAGATCTGCTTCTGCAGATCGAGTCAGAAAGCAACCGGGACGACATCTATAAAAATATCATGACAGACTTATATATCAAGGAACTGCTAACTCAAATATGCCGTTATAAATGTGAACATAAACAGGTCTTGTCAGGAACTGACAAGACCATACATATGATTTCCCAATATATCAGTACGAATTTCCGCCAGGAGCTTTCCCTGAAAACTCTGAGCAAGACCTTTGCCATGAGTGAAAGTCATTTGTCCAGAAAATTCAAAGCTTCCACAGGAATCGGCCTGAACGAATATATCAATTACGTACGCATTACGAATGCTGAAAAGCTTTTACAGGAAAATGAACTGCCTGTCACACAAATCGCAGAGCAATGCGGCTTTAATGACAGCAACTACTTTTCTACTGTCTTTAAGAGGGTCAAAGGCATGACACCTCAGAAATACAGAAAGCATTTTTTTGTGTGATAAACACATGCTGTTCCTGTTCTTATCACCGGTTAAATTATTCTACACCGGGAAACTGCTTCAGGAAACAGTTAAAATTGTATTTCTTCTTTGAAGAATCAAGCACGGCAAATTCTACATATCGGAAGCAACTGCCTGCCTTTGCCATAAGATTTTTCCCATCATCAGCTGTGATATTTACACGAAAATCTTCAAATGCCCTTGCAAACTGTTTTGCCACCTGTCCTGCATCATTTCCAAATGCACCACAGCCCCAGGCCCCAAGTACCAGATATTCATATCCCTGCTCTGCTGCTACATAAAGCATAGCCAGGATACGCTGATACAATATATCTTCTAACTGTTTTTCACACAGCTTACTTCCTAAATGGCCCAGTGCAGGCGCTGCACAGGTCAATACGGATACAGAAATCGGCTCGTCCATATACTGACCGTTCCGCTGCCTAAAAACTGCTACATCAGGAGAAATGATCATAGAATCCGATGACATCAGCCGTCTGGAAAGCTTCCTGTTAAAATTATAATATTCCCGCGCCTTGTTACTCTCCAATGAAACCAGCAATGTACTCCTTCTGCACAAGTCTTCCTCCTGTGCAATATCTCCGTATCGAACACCTCCGCCGGGATGAACCGAATTGGCAAAGTTTAATACCAATACCTTACCTGCCGGTGTCTCACTATTCCAAAAGTCTGACTTCATAATCTCAGCTGCCGCTTCGAAGGAATCTCTGTTCGTTACTGTAAAAACAGGGGCCTTATCTATATCATGCACCGGCCGTTGTAATAACTGTTTTTCCTTCAGCTGTCTGACTGCTTCTACATTCCAGACAATGGCTTCCCTGTAATCAGTTCCATCCTTTTTCAAGCAGATATCCTTCCCGTTCTTGGTATACTTTCCTGCAGCAGTGACTTTCAGCGTATTATGCAGAATCCTGATTCTCCCCACTCTCGATTTCATTGTCAATCCCATCTCCCGTTTTTATTTTAATTGTAATCAGGAGCCATCTAAATGTCAAGACGCCAGGGTGAAAAGGTCATACGTTATGTCTCAGCAATCTTTTGTGAAACACATAAGTATGTACCGCCAGCATGAATACAATGATAATAGATATTCCTTTATGAAGCGCAAGAATCACCGGTATTTCATCATAAATCATTCCGAAGATCCCACTGATAAATGCCAGGAAAACGCTTCCCAGGACAAGATACTTTTTGGCATTCATCTGTTTTCTGTAAAGTATTGTGTGGACGATACAAAGTATCAAAAAAAGTGCTGATGCCATCTTATGAATGATAATACCGGTCAGCGGGGCCATGATCGTGATAAAAAAGGTGATAAGCAGTAATCTGTTAATTAATTTGTACTTCATTTTTCCTCCATTGATGATTTGTTTTTAGGTTAGATATTGCTAACTTTTGTAATATAGCACAAACTTTCCTAAAATGCAAGCCAATTCCGTTGTAATATTCTCTTGCATTCCAAAGCAAAACATGATACACTA
Organism: Acetatifactor sp.; assembly: GCA_045124375.1. Lineage (GTDB taxonomy): Bacteria > Bacillota > Clostridia > Lachnospirales > Lachnospiraceae > Acetatifactor. The sequence continues at coordinate 53,825 of JBGVLR010000195.1, read as the reverse complement.
TGCCTAATTACTTTGATTTTCAAATAATTTGATTTCAAAAGAAAGTGAGCGTAACATGAGAGACTTTTATATTACAACAGATTCTAATTCAGATTTGCCGAAGGAATACATTGAGAAGCTTGGCACCGTCATTATTCCTCAATACTACTCTTTCGGTGACACTGTATACGGTGATGAATTACATATGCCTCCGGCTGAATTTTATGAACGTATGAAGAACGGAGAGCTTCCACAGTCCCAGGCCAACAATCCGGCTGTCATCGAGGAGAAATTTCGTGCCATTCTGGATCAGGGATGCGATATTATCCATATTGCATTTTCATCTGCATTGAGCGGAAGCTATAACAATGTGTGCATGGTAGCAAGAGAACTGAAGGAAGAATATACAGACGCCAAAATTACAGTGATAGATACTCTGAACGTTTCTCTTGGAGAATCCATCATGGTAATTCATGCCAATGACCTGAAGACTAAAGGGGCTTCCTATGAAGAAGTTGTTGCGGAAATTGAAGAATTCAAAAATCATATTAATGTGCAGTTCACAGTTGATGACCTGTTCCATTTACAGCGTGGCGGTCGTATCGGCAAAACAACAGCTGTGGTAGGAAGCGCTTTAAATTTAAAACCTTTCCTCTCTATTACTGCTGCCGGTACCCTTGTTTCCAACGGAACCACCCGCGGCAGGAAGAAATCTCTGCGCACACTTGTAGAACGTATGAAGGCTACGCTTGAAGAAAACACCGATTACACCTTACCGGTAGGTATTGTGCACGGCAACTGTCCACAGGACGCACAATTTGTGGCAGATATGGTGAAAGAAGAAACTGCTTTTACCAACGTTATTATCAATGACATCAGCCCCAGTATCGGAACTCATGCCGGCCCCGGCGCTTTGGGACTCCTTTACTACGGGCAGGTAAAAACAGCAGAAAAGATCAGTCCCAGCAAAGCAAAGCCCGAACTGCAGATGCATTTCAGGGTGAAATCAAAATGATGCTTTTGATAGAAGTAATTTAATACGAATACTGCGGCAATCACCAGGATGTTATCCCGCCACATCCAGCATATTCTCAATAAAGATCCCATACCCCCTGGTACTGTCCTGCACCAGCACATGGGTCACCGCACCGATGATCTTCCCATTCTGAATAATAGGTGCGCCGCTCATCCCCTGGATAATGCCGCCGGTGATTTCAAGAAGTTCGGGATCTGTCACTTTGAGCTCGATCCCACGATTGATATTGTCGTTATTTAAGTGAACTTTCAGAATCTCAACATCAAAGTACTCCGGTTCTTCCCCCACGGTACAGAGAATCTGTGCCGGCCCCACTTCTATTTCCTGCTTTAAGCCGATAGGAAGCGGATCCTGCGTTGCCAGTTCCATGGCTTTCTCGTTACAGGTGCCAAAGATTCCTCTTTCGCAGTTAGAATCAATATCGCCCAAAATCCGACTGGAGGAATAGACGATCATGCCGGTCATTTCACCGGGATCTCCATTCTCCCCCTTTTTAATAGATACAATTTTAGTCTGATATAACGTTCCATCATCCATGTCCATAAGGGTGCTGGTATCGATATCGTTGATGCCATGTCCGAGAGCGCCGAAATTTCCATCTGCATCAATAAAAGTCATAGTCCCTACCCCCTGGGCATTGTCTCTGACCCAGACGCCGAGTTTATATGCTCCGCTCTGATTCTTTTCCGGTTTTATCTTAACATCCATGGTCTCTTCTTCCCGCTCTATGGTCAGGATCACTTCTTCTCCCATGGAGTCTTCGATTTCTTTGATAAAATCATCTTTATCGTCCACTGTGATTCCATTCAGCTTCCTGATATAATCTCCCGATTGCAGAATATTTTTAGCAGGTGAACAATTCAGACCGTTTTCTCCGGTAAACTCCCCTACTCCGACAACCAGGATACCATCTGTCTCCACATAGATACCTACCGGCACCCCGACAGGTATCAGCTCCTGTTCTTCAATGACCTGAATATCTACCTGTTTAAAGGGAATCCAGCCAAACAATTTCACGTCCATCTGGTAACTGTCGGCACTTCCGGGAGTAAGCTTTACTATATTTCCCAGATTCATGGTAATTGATTTCTCGGGAACGTTGGATTCTCCCTGTTCGCTGACAGCCACAACTTCCGCCGTCATAGGTACATCAAAATCCAGAATCTGCTCCATTCCTGCTTTCATACGTATGATAGAAGGAATCTTCTGATCCAGCTGCAGATAGCCTATTCCCAACAGTACAGCCACACTAAGTACCATTGCTCCCAAAAGACTATACCGGTAAATCCTTTGCTTTCTCTTTCTGCGCTTCCAGTTTTCCATCAAGATCACCATATCCCCGGAAGCCTTTTTCTTAATCACTTCCTGCTCCTCATTTATGTCCATACTGTCACACTCCCTGCATCTATTCTAAGTACCAATTCCCTGCTCTTTCAAATACCGATCCACGGCTTTTTCAGATACCAATGCACTGTTATTTTAAGTATGTGAGTTTTGAACAATATTATACTTCTCGTTTATTTTGTGATTAAAAAAAGTAAAACAGACCTCTTCCGCTCCGCCGCAGTGCACCTCCCCCTAAAAACGCGGAGTAAAATCCATAAAAAATAAGGCAGATTTTACTCCGCCTTAAACTTTTTCACCAAACAGCTGATTTTATGCATATTCATATATTTTTATCATTCCCCGAATATTGGCATTTTCTGCCTGTTCATCAGTAACGCAAACAATCTCTTTCTCAGATACATGCTGTATCAGTATACTCAAAGCTTCTTTTATCTGCTTTTTCCCTGCAATCACAATCTTTTTCACATCATATCGCAGGACTTCCTCTATCTCGTCATGGAGGATAATTCCCATAAAGAAGCTGTAAATCTGTGTCTCCGACTTCTGAAATTGTGTCTTTAAAAGTCTCACCTTAAAAAGTGCTTTGTTGATACCATTCCTTTCACAACAACGGTATCCATCCAGAAGGTACGCAGCATCCAGCTGATTTACATTCAAATTAACTGCATCTTTTAAGATGGTTCCTGATGATAGTACTGCAATCATCTCTCCGGTTAGAGACGTGGAAAATGTAATAATTCTCCCTTCCGTATCTGTTTTGATAATTTTGGAATGGGAGCCGGGCAAAATGTACGCACTTTCAGCATCCTCCATGATACCTATAAGCTCTGTCTCCTCTCCTCTTATCACATCCGTCTCATCAACACTTTGTCCCATAATCTTTACGCCACGTATAAAGACAAACGGAATACCTGTAATCTCCTCCAGTTTTGTCTCATACATGTTGTCATGCAATTCTTTGATTCCTGCCGGGGCAATTATATGATCCACATTGCAGAGTCCAAACTCCGAAGTGATCATCCCGGATGCAAGAATCTTATATATATCCTCTTCCTTTATACTATTTTTTAAAAGCAGTTGTTCTATTCCCTCTTGAACAGATTTTTGAAGAAGTGTTTTATCTTCAATGCCCTTTCTTGCACCTACATTTATTTTTATTGTATCAAGGACCTGATAATCCCTTACCAGGCTGATTCTGGTATTCGTAGTCCCTCCGTCAATTGCAATATAATTTCTCATTTTCTTTCTCCCACAAGTTCAGCGTATTGCTTTGCCAAAGCAGCGATGCCGGCAAAGTCGTTTTTCTCAATCATCTGTTTATTCAGGATATTAGATCCGATTCCGAATCCGACAGCACCGGCTTTTTCAAATTCCTTCAAATTTTCAAGGTTTACACCGCCCACAGCCAGATATTTTACGTGATTCAGGGATGCTTTGACAGCTTTGATATAATCAGCTCCCAGATTGCCTACCGGGAAAAGCTTTACGAAATCTGCACCTGCCTCATGGGCACGTTTTATCTCTGTTGGAGTCAATGCCCCAGGCAGAGACAACATTCCGCACTCTTTAGTTCTATGGATGATCTTCTCATCCGTATCCGGAGAAATAATGTAACCTGCCCCAGCTTCATGGGCCGCTTCAACCTGATCCACGGCAAGCACGGTACCGGCACCGATATGTAGTATACTTCCAAACTCTTTGCTCAAAGCAGCTATGGTTTCTAAAGTTTCTCTCTGTGAAATACGCCCTGAAGGGTCAAAGGTCACCTCCAGAAACTGCAGTCCTCCTTTTGCAATGGCATCTGCCGCATACAGCGCTTTTTCTCCGGTTACTCCTCTCATGATCGTCACAATCTTCTTTTCCATCAGCTCTTCAGCTAAATTCTTACACATATCGTTCTCTTTTCTTCTTTTTGCCCGATTGACACACATCAAATGTATGGCTATAATAACATCATGACAAAACTCGGTCAACATATGGCGTTTTTATCGGAAATTGCGCATTCAATACGCATACAATGCGCATTTTCTTTATACAAAACTTCTTTATATAAAGCACCATTGTATACAACATCTTCATATAACGCATGGGAGGTACCGTAATATGACCAAAAGCAGCAGAAAAGATCTCATTGTCAACATGATAGCAGAGCGTGGATATATTAGTGTAAAAGATTTATCTAAATTGACCTACACCAGCGAATCCAGCATCCGCCGCGATCTGCAGGATCTGGAGAACAACGGTGTTGTAAGCCGTATCTATGGAGGGGTAAAATTACGGGAAAGCAGCAACATTGCCGCTCCGTTCGAAAAGAGGATCCAGAAAAATCATATTGAAAAAAATAAGATTGCCAAAAAAGCGGCAAGTCTCCTCAAGGATGATATGACTATTATCCTTGACGGCTCCTCTACCGCTTTGTATATGCTTCCCTATATTGAAACATTGCATAACCCGATCGTATTCACCAATAACATGTATACTGCTCAGAAATCCATTGAAAAAGGGATCAAGACTTACTGCACCGGCGGCACCTCTGAAAACAATTCCTGCGTCCTGACCGGCTTTTTTGCCGAGAGCAATATAAAAAACATCAGCGCAGATATTGTATTCTTCTCCTCCATGGCGCTCTCAGGAGACGGTATCATCAGCGGCTGCAACGAACATGAAACCACGTTGCGCAAGATCATGATTGCCAGCTCGGGCACTTCTGTCTTCCTCTGCGACAGCAGCAAACTGAATACCAGATCTCTTTTTGCCCTCTGCCATGTGAATGACATTGACTATGTGTTCAGCGATCTGGCTGAGGAACTTCATTTTGAATAGAATTCAAAACCAGAATTCTGCTCGGCACCATCTTCCAGTACCTTGATGATCCTTGCCCCATATGTTCCTTCCAGCCCGGCTTCTTCTTTATGCAACAATCTGACACAGCAGTCATTCATCTCAGTGATACAGTCATACAGTGCATCCAGATTCTTCCCATAGTAAGACGGCAGGGAAAGCATCCCTGCAAGATAAATGTGAGCTTCTGCTCGGTCTTTCAGACGTCTGGCATCCAGATAAACGGTCCTGCTCACCTTACTACCTCATATCTTTCTGATACCGTGACTTCTTCAAAGCTTTCATAGTGGTCTTCCGTGTAGAAGTACAGCCCGTCATTGGAATATACCAGTCTCTTGGCACCACGACTGCTTTCACCGTTAGTATCAATGTCACACTCCGTATAGTATCTGCCGTCTTCTTCCGGCAGCAGCCCTTCCTTGTTGCCAAAGCGGTCACCGCCGATAGCTGCACCTTCCTGATACTTTTCAACGGAACCGCCCTCCCAGCCAAGCTTCTTAGCTTCGGACTTTGTAATATAATTTTCAGGCAGTTCTTCGTAAAGATACAGATAAAGTACCACATTCTCAAGATCGTAGTAGCTATACCCCTCCTGAGGAAGCTCCACAAGCCACTCCCCATCGGTCGAAGAATCATCCGTCACTTCTGATACTGCCGTATCCGCCACTTCTGATACTGCCGTATCCGTCACAGCCGAAACTGTAACCTCCACCGGCTGCGGTATGGCAATGACCTGTGCCTCCAGAGAAACAACTTCTATTTCATCATAATTAATGGAACCATTAACTGCCTCGTCCTGATTCATGCCACAGGCTGTCTGCATGATCAACATCATCGCTGCCAGCAGCATACCAAGACATTTCTTACTGTATTTTTTCATAACTCCTCTGCTCCTTAAAAACTATTTTTATGACCTGCTGCCATTTCTTTCATCTCTCTGGCATTGGTCAGCGCAGCTTCCGTCAGCACATCGCTTCCTAAAAGCCTTGCCAGTTCCTTCAGACTCTCTTCCTCACTCGTCCTTCGGATATCCGTAATAGTCGTTTCATCCGTACTGCTCTTTTCAATGACAAAATGTACGTCAGCCATTGCAGCTATCTGCGGAAGATGGGTGATGCAGATGACCTGATGGTCATGGGCTGCTATATCCAGCTGTTCCGATACTTTCCAAGCTGTCCGTCCACTGATACCGGTATCGATCTCATCAAATATCAGAGTATCTATAGAATCACGCCCTGCCAAAACCGTCTTAATCGCCAGCATAACCCTGGACAGTTCACCGCCGCTTGCTACTTGTGCTAAAGGCTTTAAGGACTCACCCGGATTGGTGGAGATCATAAATTCCACATCATCATATCCCAGTGCAGTAATGGTCTGCCCGGGTCTGACTGCTATATCAAATTCCACGCTTAAAAAATTCAGATTGATAAGCGCTTCCTCCAGACGAATGGTCAGCTCTGCTGCATTCTTCTTTCTGATTTCGGAAAGAACTTCGCATGCTTCTGTTAACGCATCTTCACTCTCTGCAAGCTGCTTATGTAACCTTTCCATATAAGCATCGTAATCCGCCAATTTTTCCAATGTCTGGCTGCATTTTTCCCCATAAGCAAGGATGTCCTCTACGGTCTTACCGTATTTTCCCTTCATATGGTTGATTGTGTTCAGTCGATCTTCCACCCGGGCATAATCTTCCTCATCAAATTCCAGTTCATCCAGGTACTGTGCCACATCATGATTATAATCCGCCAGCAGGCTGTCAATTTCACTCAGCTGCTCCTCCAGCTGCACCAGTCCGTCATCATACATGGTAACACTTCTCAGCGCCCTCAGCGCACGGCTCAAAGAGCTTCCGGCCCCGCCGTCTGCATCCGTCCCTGTCAGCTGGTAGCTTTCTGCCAGACTCTCTGTGATCTTCTTGCTGTTGATCATTCTGCGGTACTGCTGTTCCAATTCTTCATCTTCCCCGGGTATCAGCCCCGCTTCCTCAATCTCCTGCAGTTCAAATTCTGCCAATACCTGTTCTCTCGCCTTGGCTTCCTCATCCATGGACTCTTCTTCTATCTTCTGCCGCAGTTCCTTGCATTCCTGATAAAGAGAAGACACTCTTGCTGCCGGCTCTCTAAAAGCCTCTCCGCAATAATCATCCAGTATCTCCATGTGCTTCTTTTTGTGCAGCAGAGACTGATGCTCATGCTGACCATGAATATCAATCAAAAGCTCTGCCAACTCCTTGATTTGGCGGGCTGTCACTGTTTCTCCGTTGATCTTACAGACACTGCGTCCCGGCTGCATCCTGCGGCTGATGATGACGGTTCCGTCCTCTTCCTCCGGAATATCCAGCTGTGCCATCTTCTCAGATACTTTCTTATCTTTTGTCTGAAAAATAAGTTCCACCAGGCAATAATCACTCCCTCTGCGCAGCATATCCTTGTCGAATTTGCCGCCCAGAGCCAGATTCACGGAACCAATAAGAACAGATTTACCTGCTCCGGTTTCACCGGTCAGGATATTCAGTCCCTGCCCAAACTCTACTTCCGTTTCTTCAATTAATGCCAGATTCTTCACATGTAAGCTTTGTAACATTCATTTCCCCCGCTTTCAGTCTGCCTTATCTGTCAATCATTTCCCTGATCCGTTCCATCAGACGCTGTGTATCTTCCACGGTACGTACTGCGATCATGATGGTATCATCTCCCGCAATGCATCCCACAACCTCCGGAAACTGCAGGGAGTCAATGGCAGCGGCCACAGCCATTGCCATGCCGGATACCGTCTTCATTACCAGAATATTCTGAGCCATCTCCATGGAGTGAAATCCATCTCTGAGCACGCGGACATACTTATCCCCCAGATGCCTGTCACTCTGTTTTAAAGCAACATACTTCTGTCTGCCTCCTCCCGCCGATACCTTGGACAACTTCAGTTCCCTGATATCTCTGGAAACAGTAGCCTGAGTGACTGCAAAGCCTTCCTGGCGCAGACATGCTGCCAGTTCCTCCTGGGTCTCAATATTCTGCTTTTCTATCATTTCAAGTATTTTCTTATGCCTGACCTTCTTCATCGTGCTCACCTCAGTTTTCGCTCAACTTTTTATGTAATACCTCCAGGAAACTTACTTTATTCAGCTGGATAATATCTGTGGTCTTCTCAGACTGTACGATTTTGATACGTTCGCCGGTATGCATGGGAACCACATGGTTTCCGTCAAAATTGGCTTCCACAGTCTGTACACATCCTTCTCTTCCTTCTGAAATTTCTATCTCGATCACATCTTCCGGCGAAAGGATAATACTTCTCTGATTCAGCGTATGAGGACAAATGGGGGTAATCATGATCAGCCTTGCTTTCGGCTCCACAATGGGACCACCGGCCGAAAGATTATAGCCGGTAGAGCCGGTAGGCGTGGTAACAATCACACCGTCAGCACTGTAGTTATTAAGGAACTGGCCATTGACCAGTATATTGAATTTAATGATCTGCAGAGAACCGCTTCTGGAAATAACAATATCATTGAGGGCCAGGTCTTCTTCTGTGCCCTGCCTTCCCTCCACTTTTCCACTGAGCATCATACGGCTTTCTACCTCGAATTGCCCATTCATAAGCAAGTCCAATGATTCTTCCAAGGCTGAAAGTTCTATTTCCGTCATGTATCCCAGCGTTCCCAGATTAACGCCTATCAACGGCAGATTCCACTTCTGCACGTCACGGGCAGCCTGCAGCATTGTGCCATCGCCGCCCAGAACAATCATGCAGTCAGCATCTTTCATCTCTTCCTCAGCCGTCTCACCATCCCATAAAACACACTGTTTTGCATGTGCGATCAGATAATTTCTGATTCGATTAGTTACTGTCAGCTTGCTGTCTTTATGCAGATTGGTATAAATTACAAAATGTTCCATATGCCTTATTCGCTCCCGGTCTCCGGTTTATCCAGGCTGTCATGAGCCCGGCCGACTGTATTCTCAATCTGTGTGTTCCACTGGGCGGTCCAGGATTCTCCTGTCCTTTCTTCCAAGAGACGCTCCAGATTCTGTTCTCCGTCACTCTCAGTCCATTCGGCTGCCGCCATGCTGCGTTCCCCGTTTTTACGAATATGAACCAGATACTCGATATTTCCTTCAGGTCCCTTAATAGGAGAATACTCCAGATGCATCACATCAAAGCCGATACTGTAAGCAAAGTCTATGACTTTATGAATTACTTCCGCATGTACAGAACGCTCTCTGACCACACCCTTCTTACCCACTTTATCTCTGCCCGCCTCGAACTGGGGCTTGATCAGACAGACCATCTCTCCCCGATCTTTTAACAGATTTCTTGCAGGAATCAATATCTTGGTCAATGAGATAAAAGAGACATCCACACTGGCAAAGTCCAGATCATCTTGGATATCTGCTCTTGTCAGATAACGAAAATTGGTCTTCTCCATACAGACCACGCGCTCATCATTGCGCAATTTCCAGGCAAGTTGACCATGTCCCACATCCACAGCATATACCTTTACAGCACCGTTCTGCAACATACAGTCCGTAAATCCGCCGGTAGAGGCTCCGATATCCATACACACCTTATCCTGCAGTCCGATCTCCCAGCTGTTCATGGCCTTTTCCAGCTTTAAGCCGCCACGGCTCACATATTTTAAAGAACTGCCCCGCACCTCCAGCTGAATCTTGCTGATATCAAAACTGCTCCCGGCCTTGTCTTCTTTCTGGCCGTTCACATATACATTGCCGGACATAATGATTGCTTTGGCTTTCTCCCTGGAAGGAGCATGTCCCTGATTCACCAGTATTACATCCAATCGTTCCTTCATACTTCCTCTTCCCCCAGCCTGGTCAGAATCCTGCTGACCACACTATCTGCATCGATTCCGATTTCTTTTTTCAGAAGCTCCACATTTCCGTGCTCCACATAAGCATCCGGTATGGAGATGTTCAGATATTTATTAGCGCACCTATTGTTATTCATGCACTCCAGTACTTTCTCACCGTAACCGCCGCAAGCCACATTCTCTTCCATGGTCACGATCAGCTCATGATCCTCACACGCCTCCAGCACAGCAGCCTCGTCAATCGGCTTTACGAATCTGGCATTGATCAGACTGACGCTGTACCCTGCTTCTTTCAAAGTATTTCTGACCTTCTCTGCCTCTTTCACCATGCTTCCCACTGCGAAAAGGGCAATCTCTTTCTCCCGATAGATCCATTCTGCTTTGCCGCACTCAATGGGGGCCCTGAATTCCTTTAATCCATCATAAGCAGTTCCTCTCGGATAACGTACTGCGATAGGTGCGCCGAAATTTACGGCATATTTCATCATATCCGACAATTCCCACTTATTCTTAGGTGCACAGACATGCATATTGGGAATTCCTGTCAGGTAAGTAAAATCAAAAATTCCCTGATGGGTCTCTCCGTCACTTCCCACCAGACCGGCACGGTCAACAGCAAATACCACCGGAAGATTCTGGATACACACATCATGAAGAATCTGGTCATAGGCTCTCTGCAGGAAAGAAGAATAGACTGCCACCACCGGCTTCATTCCTCCTGCCGCCAGCCCCGCCGCAAAGGTCACAGCATGCTGCTCTGCAATACCCACATCGAAAAACCTGTCTTTATACATGTTACGAAATCTCTTAAGTCCTGTGCCGTCCGGCATGGCTGCCGTGATCGCCACTACTTTCTCGTCACGCTGTCCCAGCTTGCACATTACCGTAGAGAACACATCTGTATAATTAGCTACCGTTCTGGGGTGGGAAGGAATCCCTGTCTCAATGTCAAATGGATCCGTGCCATGGAACCTGGCAGGATGACGTTCTGCAGGACCATAGCCTTTTCCTTTTTCGGTGAGCACATGGATCATGACAGCACCTTTTACCCTCTTGGCTTCCTGAATCACCTGAATCAGTCCATTAATATCATGCCCGTCCACTGGTCCCAGATAGGTTACTCCCATATCCTCAAAGAGCATACCGGGAATCACCAATTGCTTAAAGCTGTTCTTCGCCCTCCTGATCTTGCTTACCAGAGAATCTCCGTTCCTGGTACCCATCAGCGTATTATAAATGCCTTCTTTCAGATCCAGATACCCTGAGGCCGTTCTGATATTATTCAGATATTTGGGAACACCGCCTACATTTTCCGATATGGACATCTTGTTATCATTCAGGATAATGATAAAATTCGTCTCCAGCTTGGCTGCATTATTAAGGGCTTCATAGGCCATGCCACCGGTCAGGGAACCATCTCCGATCACAGAAACGATCGTCTGCTTCTGTCCCAGCAGATCTCTCGCTTTCACCAGACCAAGCCCGGCGGATATGGATGTCGAACTGTGTCCGGTATCAAAGGCATCACAGGAACTTTCTTTCCGTTTGGGAAAGCCGCTCATTCCATGGAACTGACGCAGATGGTCAAAACCCTCCCTGCGCCCGGTCAGAATCTTATGGGTATAAGACTGATGCCCCACATCCCAGATAATCTTATCCTCAGGCAAATTCAGCACAAGATGCAGTGCCATGGTCAATTCCACAGCACCCAGATTAGAACCCAGATGTCCGCCGGTCACACTGATCTTCTCTATCAGAAACTGCCTGATCTCCTGTGCCAGCACATCCCAGTCTTTACTGTCTATCTGTTTGATATCATTTGCTTTCTCTATCTTTTCCAGTAACATGTATTTTCCCTCGTTTATTTGCGGCGATCTATCAGCGTGATAACCAGCTGTTTTAAGAATTCCCCGTCACCGTCTATTTCATCCAGTATGTTCACAGCTTCTTTCGATAAAGTTCTCACTTCATCCTGAGACTGCTTAAGACCATTCAAGGTTACGTATGTCTGCTTATGATTCTTCTCGTCACTGCCGACCGGCTTGCCCAGTTCTTCACTGTCACCGATGACATCCAGGATATCATCCTGAATCTGGAAAGCAATTCCGATGTTATAAGCACATTTTTCAATTCTGGAAATTTCTTCCTTTGCAGCTCCTGCCAGGATGGCCCCCACCATCATAGCAGCCTGGATCAGGGCAGCTGTCTTATTTTCATGAATATACAGAAGCTGATCTCTCGTTAAGCTTTCGGTCTGCTCCTCTGCCTTGATATCTGCCGTCTGACCGCCGATCATTCCATACACTCCGGCCTTGCGGGCCAGTACTGCCATAGCCTGCGCCACTTTCCTTAAATCTGCCTGTGGCTCTTCAAATGCTTTCAAAGCAGTTTCAAAAGCATAATTCAAAAGCCCGTCTCCTGCAAGAATTCCGATAGCCTCACCATATACTGTATGAGTAGTCTTACGCCCTCTGCGGTACTCGTCATCATCCATGGCAGGTAAGTCATCATGTACCAGAGAATAGGTATGAATCATTTCAATGGCTGCCATAAACGGCTCGATCACAGTTCCATTGCCGCCGAAAAGCCGGTATGTTTCCTGCATCATCATGGGACGCAGTCTCTTCCCGCCTGCCATCAGGCTGTAATTCATTGCCTCCAGTACTGTCTTCTGATAGCCTTTCTCCTCCGGAAGATATCTGGTCAAAAGTGCTTCTATTTCCTTGGTCTTAGCCTGAAGTTCTGCCTGAAATCTTTCTTTCTCCATGCTTTTCTCCTCCATGATGCTGTTACAATTCTTCCAATTGTCCATCTGCTGTCAGCTTCAGTACCTTCTTCTCTACTTTATCAATCTGGGCATTGCACTCCTTTAAAAGCTTCATTCCCGCACTATATGCCGAAAAAGCCTCTTCCAGAGTCACATCTTCCGCTTCCAGCTTCTCTATCTCCTGCTCCAGTCTGGCAAAATTTTCTTCCAGACTCAATGCTTCTTTTCCCATGTTAGTGCTCCTTCCTGCCTCACAGCATTCAATTGTCTGTCATTTTCGAAAGCCCTGTCATCTGCTGCCAGCCTATCATAATTCTCACTACCGTCAGTTGCCTGTCACTTCCGTAACCTGTGCACTTACAGTACCGTCCTTAACCCGGATATGCAGCAGTTCTCCCTCCGTCACCTGTGTTATGGAACGGATATTCTGTCCTTTTTCATTTTCCACATAGGAATACCCACTGCTTAATTTCTCCAAAGGTGACAGGCCCTTCATCTGCTCTGCATACAAAGCCAACCGGTGACGCTTTATGGAAAGAATCTTCTGCATCCTGTCCTGAAGCCGCTCCTCCAGACTCAGTGCATAAGTTTTCCTGTCACGGATACGCGCTGCAGGACTTAAATATTTAAACTGCATCTCATAGTGCTTAAGCCGCTCCCGGTTATCCTGAATGCTACGCCTTATCAGCTTCTTTAAACTGTTTTCATAAGCTTCCAGCACATCCGTCAGCTGATTTACATCATATACTGCCAGTTCCGCCGCTGCTGAAGGTGTAGGCGCTCTTAAATCAGCCACATAATCAATGATGGTAGTATCTGTCTCATGACCCACCGCGGAAATGATCGGAACGGTGCAATCAAATACGGCCTGGGCCACAATCCGTTCATTGAAAGCCCACAGATCCTCCATGGAACCTCCGCCTCTTCCTACGATCATCACATCCACATTCCTGGCCTCCAGCGCCCGGATGCCATTCACAATGCTTTGGGCTGCTGCCTCTCCCTGAACGATGGCCGGATAGAGAATGATCTGCACATAAGGATTGCGTCGTCTCGTAATCTGGATGATATCCCGTACTGCTGCTCCCGTATCCGCTGTCACCACGCCCAACGTACGGATATATTTCGGAATGGGCTGCTTATATTCCTGCGCAAACATCCCCAATTCCTCCAGTTCTCTCTTGAGCTGCTCGAACTTTTCATACAGAAGCCCTGCTCCGTCAAGCACAATCTGTCTGGCATATAGCTGGTATTTACCGTCACGCTCGTAAACATCCACAGTACCGCCCACGATGACCTGTTGTCCTTCCATAAGCCGGAAGTTAAGCCCCTGACGATTCCCCGCGAACATGACACAGTTCATGGTGCCCTTTGAATCTTTTAACGTAAAATAAATATGTCCAGAGGAATGATACTTGCAGTTGCTGACCTCGCCTTTGACGAGGACAGCCTGAAGCATATAATCCTGCGTGAACATATTCTTGATATAAGCATTTACTTGTGAAACAGTATATACATTACGAATTGCTATCACCCTGCTTTACAAATTTGGCCAGAACAGCATTTACAAAGCTGCCTGAACTTTCCTGTCCGTAAGTCTTGGCGATCTCAACGGCCTCGTTAATGGCTGCACCTTCCGGTACCTCTTCGTCATAAAGCATCTCATACAAAGCCAGGCGAAGAACTGTCAGCTCCACCTTTCCCATGCGGGAAACCTTCCAGTTTTCCGCTTTCTCATCTAAAAGCCCGTCCAGCTCAGCAAGCTTCTCACTGACTTTAGCATGCTTCTGTGTGATATACTCCATATCCTTCTCTGAGATACCCGATAATTCCTCATCTTCAAAGAACAGCTCCACCTGCTGATCCATCTCCTGTGCCGGATGAAATGCATCACGGAATAACAGCTTGAAAACCTGTTCTCTCTGCTCGTGTCTTTTCATAATATGTGTCCCTATTTATCCTTCTTCGTATTTACTCCTGCAATACGGATATTCACATCACTGCAGGTAAGACCGGTCATATTCTCAATTGCCGACTTCACTTTAGCCTGTACCTTCTGGCAGACAGCAGGGATATTGCGTCCGAATTCCATGGTGATGACCATTTCTACTGACACATTTCCTCCCAGAACATCCACTCTGACACCTTTGGATACACCTTTCTTGCCTACTTTACCAATCAATTCGTTGGTCATATTTCCTGCAAGATAGACACCATCCACTTCAGCAGCAGCTAAAGATGCAATGACGGCTACCACATCATCGGCAATCTGTACTGCACCGATACCATCATCCTCTAAAACCACCGTGCTTCTATCTATTTCTTTCTCCATGTTCTTTCCTCCTGTCAAAAACTTCCGTTTTCATGATTATACCATTTTCTTTCTAGTTTGTCACCCAGAATGTCATAGATAACTGCTTTTCATTTTGCGCGTAGGCCACAGAATTGCTCTCTGCCTGCATGTATGAGAAAATTTCCTGTTCATCGATCAATTTACGGACCATTTCCTCATATACAGTAGGATATGCACATTTCAGTGCAATATCCGTTCTGCCCTGCTCAGCAGCTTTCCCAAACAATGTTTTCAGCTGCTCCTCATCTGCTTCTATGAAGTAAGCACCCTCTCGTACATAATAATTATCCTCCATGGATTCACAGACCGGCATCTCTACCACACTGCCCGGCGTGTGAGTCCTTAAAAGCTGTTCTGTGGTAATGCACAGATAATCATAATTAATCTGCGGAATATGATCCGTATAGCCTTCCTCTGCTTCTTCTACCTGATAAAAAGCATCCCCCCAGGTAGCATCCACATAGTAATAATTCCCGGAAGATCTAACCAGATTCCAGGCATGCCCTTCTCCGGTATCTACCGTTCCTGCTACAAGAGTGCATTCTACATTAAGCCTGGTCAAAAGATACTGCAGTGCTTTGGCATAGCCCTGACAGACTGACCTTTGGTTCACCAAAACCGAATAGATATTCTGATTATCAGGAGCATCCAGGTCATATTCTGTCTGATACACAATGGTCTCATATATATATTTGATCTTATCATAATCAGAAGCATCCTCTGAAATTCCCATAAGAATCTCTTCTGTCTCTGCTTCCATCTGTGCTTTTCGCCTAAGCGCCTCTTCCTCATCCATAGAGTAAGTTCCGGAAAATTCCAGTTTCACCGTTTTCTCTAATCTGGTAAAACGGATATAGGTATAGCCCCCCACATAAAAATATTCCGGATGATCATTTAACACACACTGAAAGATTCTGTCTATGTCAGATTCTTTCAGCCCCATTTCCATTCCTTCTGCGGTCAGTTCCTGCTTTTCAAGAAGATTTCCAAGCGTCCTGTTGATATCACGATACCACAACTTCTCTGCTTCTGACAGATGATCGTAAGCATAGCTGCTGTGACATGGCTCTTCAAACAACACTGTTTCCGTGTCCTCTTCTGACTGCTTGGAATCCACTGACTGCATGCAATCTGCAGATTGCATGCAGTCAGCGGTCTGCTCCGATTCAGCCGCTCGTTTTGCATCAGCAGCTTCCAGTTCCTCCATCGTGATCACAATCGGCTGGGATTCCTGTGCAGTTCCTGTTCGTTCCGCAGTCTGCTCTATCGAGAGTTGCTGCTCTATCGGGTGCGGCAGCACTACCGAAGAATCGTCCCCCTTACATCCTGTAACCAGAATGCCAATCAGGAGAACGATACCCAGTGTTCTATTTTTCATAAGCCCCCTGTTCCGGCTTAGTTCCTGCTGAATTCTGAAAGTACCAGTCCTTTATTACGGTCTAATGTCATGCCGATACTCCATGAGTTGACGAACAGAAGCAGTGGATTGCCCTTCATGTCCTTTACTTTCTTCATATCGGAGGTACCTACCAGCTTCTCCAGGTTCACCTCTTCTTTATTTTCAATCCAGCGAATATGCTCATAAGGCAGGTTCTCCAGACGGATTTCTACATTATATTCATTCTCCAGACGATATTTCAGGACGTCGAACTGCAGGACACCTACTACACCTACGATGATTTCCTCAAGGCCCGTATTGAACTCCTGGAAAATCTGAATGGCACCTTCCTGCGCGATCTGTTCGATTCCCTTTACGAACTGCTTTCTCTTCATGGTATCTACCTGACGCACTCTGGCAAAATGCTCCGGTGCAAAGGTAGGGATTCCCTCATAACAAAACTTCTCCTTGGGCATGCAGATGGTATCACCAATGGAGAAAATACCTGGGTCAAACACACCGATGATATCCCCGGCATAGGCTTCGCTCAAAATCTTCCTCTCATCCGCCATAATCTGCTGAGGCTGGGACAGCCTCATGACTTTATTGCCCTGTACATGCCGCACTTCCATGTTGGCATCAAATTTTCCGGAACAGATTCTCATAAAGGCGATTCTGTCACGGTGGGCTTTGTTCATGTTGGCCTGTATCTTAAATACAAAGGCGCTGAACTCCTTTTCCATAGGGTCGATCAGACCGATATCTGCTTTTCTGGGAAGAGGCGTGGTCGCCATCTCCAGGAAATGCTTTAAGAAGATTTCCACACCGAAATTAGTCAGCGCAGAACCGAAGAATACCGGGGTCAGGTCACCTTTACGCACCTCATCCAGGTCAAATTCTGCACTGGCACCATCTAACAGCTCAATCTCTTCCAACAGCTTGTCCGCCGCCTCATCACCCAGCATGGTTCTGAGCTGTGCTTCATCCTCCACGGGAATTTCTTCGCTGTGACCTTCTTTGGTACCCTTCTCTGTATCAGAATAGGTAATAACACATTTCTTATTCCTGTCATAGACACCTTTAAAACCTTTACCGGAACCGATGGGCCAGTTTACCGGGCAGGTAGCGATTCCCAGTTCCTTCTCGATCTCGTCTAACAGATCGAAGGTATCGTTGGCATCACGGTCCATCTTATTAATAAAGGTAAAAATAGGAATCTTACGCATGACACAGACCTTAAACAGCTTTCTGGTCTGAGCCTCTACACCCTTAGAGGCATCGATGACCATGACTGCAGAGTCTGCAGCCATCAGGGTACGATAGGTATCCTCCGAGAAATCCTGATGTCCCGGTGTATCCAGAATGTTGATGCAATATCCGTCATATTCAAACTGCAGTACAGAGGAGGTAACAGAGATACCTCTTTCCTTCTCGATCTCCATCCAGTCAGACACTGCATGGCGGGCTGTAGCCTTACCTTTTACACTGCCGGCCAGATTAATGGCTCCTCCGTACAACAGGAACTTCTCTGTCAGGGTTGTCTTACCTGCATCAGGGTGGGATATAATTGCAAATGTTCTACGTCTCTTAATCTCTTGTGTGTAATCAGACACTTTATCTTCCTCCGGTTCTCATATAATAATCTTATAGCATGCCTTTTGCTTCAAACGCAGGCGTAATTGAAAAATATTGTAACACAGTTGCACCAATATCTGCAAATGTTTTCCTGGTACCCAGGTTCTTCGGTGCCACTTTTTCCCCATACATGATAAAAGGAGTATATTCTCTGGAATGATCCGTGGAAACTTTATATCCCGGGTCACATCCGTGGTCGGCCGTGATCATCAACAGGTCATCGGGCCGCAGCTTCGCCATGATTTCAGGCAGCTTTTCATCAAAATAGGTGAGTGCTTTCGCATATCCGTCCACATCATTACGATGTCCGTAAAGCATGTCATAATCCACCAGATTGATAAAGCATAAGCCTTCAAAATCTTTGTCCAGATATGCTAACGTCTTCTCAATACCATCTGCATTTCCGGATGTATAGACAGCTTCTGTAATTCCTCTTCCTGCAAAGATATCTTTGATCTTACCTACCGCAATGACATCCTTGCCAGCCTCTTTCAGCTGATCCAGCATGGTTACAGAAGGCGGCAGCAGCGAATAATCATGACGTCTCGGAGTTCTTGTATAATTACCGCTTTCTCCTGTGAAAGGACGGGCTATGACTCTTCCCACGCCATGCTTTCCCTGAAGGATTTCTCTGGCAATTTTGCAGTCGCGGTATAGTTCCTCTACCGGCACCACGGATTCATGGGCCGCTATCTGGAACACGCTGTCTGCAGAAGTATATACGATCAGATCTCCCGTCTCTACATGTCTGTCACCATAATCTCTGATCACATCCGTACCGGAATACGGCAGATTACAGAGCACTCCACGGCCCGTCTTCTCACGAAACGGTATAAGCACTTCCTCCGGAAAACCTTCCGGATAAGTAGGAAGCGGCTCTTTAGAAATCACACCGGCGATCTCCCAGTGTCCGATGGTAGTATCTTTCCCTCTTGACTGTTCTGTCATGCGGGCAATCCGTGCTGTCGGCTGTCCGCTCTTATCCCCCACTGTCACACCGTCTATGTGAAACAGTCCTAACCGTGCCATGTTCTCCATATGAAAACAGGGGCTGGAGGACACGCTTCTTATGGTGCTTACATCAATATCTCCATAGGAAGGGGCATCCTCCATCGCTCCGATTCCAAAACTGTCCAATACAATTAGAAAAACTCTCTTCATCTGCTTCTTTCCTTTCGTATTTTATACGACCATAGCTTTCAATAGTATAACACATTTTTATGTATTGTACATTTCTTTTTTCTTTTTTATAAGTGTTTTATCCGGTTTTACTGTACAACCGTGCTGATGATGATATTCCTGGGCTCTACATCTGTCTTTCTCGTAACGATATCCTCAATCTGTGCACGCATGACATCGGTAAGCTCTGAAGCATTGACCACCACATCCACCGCGTCGCCGTTGATGCTAACTACCACATCTTGAAATCCCTTGGCTTCCAGCAAAATCTCTGCTGCGGCTTCCTTTTCCGCGATCTCAGTCATCTCTACCATGCTGTTTACGGCTTCCTGCTTCTGTTCGTCACTCAGGCCGTCACTGTTGATGATTTCAAGCAATGTTTCTTTATTCTTGGCTCTTGTCTGTTCCTTCAAAAGCTTTGCCTCTGAAAGCACTGTTACTCCGGCAGTCGAGGTAAAAACTGCTTCTCCCGGGATTTCTTCCTCATCGGGCTCAACTTCAGCCACCTGTGCATTTTCGGATTGCTGTCCATTCGCATCAGCCACCTGCATATCCTCGTCCAGATAATCCTCCATGATCACATCCACGTCAGAATCCAGACTCCCGATTTCCGTCAGATTCAGTAAATCTTCCTCCGACAATTCTAACGCTCCTTCCAGCTGTGCAGCATCCTCAACACTGCCTGCTGTCAGATTCTCCGTGATGACACCACCGGAATCCACAGGACTGAGTTCATCGTTCACTGTCAGATATTCCTCCTCCAGACTGGTTCCTGCAAACTGCAGGTATCCTGCAATAGCTATCATAATGGCCAGAGCAGTTATCATAAGTTGGTTCTTTTTGAATAAGTTTTTCACGGCATTCTCCCTTTTCCAAATGTTACTACTTCATTGTATGTCATTCAGACAAAATATATTCACACCTTACGTGCGTTATCTTTATTCCCCTTTTTCCATCTTGACCACCTTTATTTTATGAGCCTCCAGGTCAAAAAGTGCCTGTACTGCCTCCGTGATATTTTTCGTCACTTCCCCGGTACCCGCGCCCTCTGCCGCGATCAGTACCCCCTCCACCTTCGGAGTCAGAGTCTTCACAACATAAGGCTCGCTGTCCGTCCCCTGGGTAATGTAGACTGTGGTCTCACCGCTCTCTGTCTGATAGATGTTCCTGCTGCCGCCCTCACTGTCGCTTTCCGTAGTATTGGATCTGGTAAGCGGGCGGTCCTTTTCCACCACCAGTTCCTGAGAAGAGGCAAAGGTAATCATGACGCTTACTTTTCCGGCACCGGCCATTCCCTCTAAGATCTGTTCCAGCCGCGCTTCCATGGCGGCCTCATAATCAGAGAGACTTCCCCAGAACTTCTCTGCTCCGCCGATTCCATCAGACTCTGAAGCGTTTCCCTGGGAATTTTGTGACATGCCCTCATTCTGAGTGCCCGTACTTTTCAAACTTTCGCTGCTTTGTGTACCGCTGCTCTGTGTGACTCCACTGCTCTGTCCGCTTTTACTGTTTTGCGAACTCTCGCTTTTCACTGTAGTTGCGCTTTCCTGGTCGGAGCCGGTTCCCGCACTTTTGGTGGGCATTGCAATGATCAAAAGTAATACACCGGAAAGGATCAGAATGATCAGGTTATCTCTCTGAAACAACTTGCCCAGCCCCTTTTCTTCTGCTAACTGTCGCAGCTTCTTAAGCATTTCTTCACCTCCCTTAGTCATTCGCCGCCTATTTTAATTGTAATCTTTTCCACTTCTGTGGTTATTTTTTTCTGTTCCGTCCCCTGGGCACTTGTTTTATCTGTTTCCATTTTATCTGTTTCTGTTTTCTCCGCTGCTGTATCTTCCTGCCCGGTCCCGTCCTGCTGCACTTTCATCTGCGCTTCAGTCTGCGCCATGCTTATCTGCTCCTTCAGCTGCTCCATCGTCATCTGGCTTAAGAGCCGGTCCGACTGCTCTGCCGCCTGTCTGGCTTCCTCCATACCGGCCTCCATCTGTTCCCGAAACCGGTCCGCATTCTCCATCAGATTACTTTTTCCGCCTGTTATCAGGCTTACAAAAGGAGACATCACCTGAATCAGGATCATGATACTTACCAGTATTTTCATATATTTTTCATAAGAACCATTAGGCCTGAAATGAATCAGCACCTGGGCACATATCATAAAAATCCCCATCTGTACAATGGATTTCACGAACATTTCCATCTAAAACCCCCTGTTGGTCGCCGTGGCGATCATTGATATGGTAATTAAAAATAGCAGCATAGCCGTACCTGCTGTCCGAAATAAGAGCATGCTCCCTTCTCCTACCTTATCTGTACAGGAGGTAATCCTTTTATCGCTGACAATTCCCATCACCGCGGCAGCTGCTTTTAAAATACAGGCAATGAGAAAAATCCGCAAAAGGGGAGCTGCGCATATAGCCAGAAGTAACAGCAAAAACACAATGCCCAGGCAATTCTTGATGATGACTGCCGATCCTGCCACCAGCTCCACCACACCATCCGCAGCATTTCCGATTCCCGGAATCGCAGAAAGCGCCTTTTGCAAAGCAGAGGATTTCACGGAATCCAGCACAGGTGTGATCACCGCCTGAAAAATACTGACTCCCGTCACTACACCTACCGCCGCCTTCAGTACCGCCTGGATTCCTTTCATCAACAAATCCATCAATAACGACAGCTTTTCTTCAATCCAGATACCATTCACCACGGCCAGCATGCAATAGCTGTACGCCAGTGGAATCACCCCCGATACCAGAATATTTTCCACCCCATAAATCAGGAGGAGCAGCAGCTGGTAATAGGCGCTTACCGTCGTAGTTCCGGTAGCCACCCCCACTGCCAGAAGATAAGTGGGTACCAACAATTTTATGAAAAGCACAATATTTTCTACGGTCTGGGCCGTTGTCTGGGCTGCCTGTTCAAAGCATTTCAGCAAAACCGTTGTCAACAGCAGATACATGACGTAAAAGCTCAGATCAGCTATCTGATGCTTATCGAAAATAGCCACAAAATAGCTCATGATGGCAGAGACAAAGCCCAACACAAGAAGCCAGACCAGAATATTTTTAAGTCCTGTTGCCTCTGCTCCCAACCCTTTTATCACCGACTGCAAAAGGTCTGTCAACGCTCCCAGGACATCACCTGTCAGCATTTTTTCAAATAAATCATTGAAAGAGAACCCGTATTCCGGGAATAATGTCCCAAGATTTTCCTCCAGCCTGTCCAGACCGTATTCCTGCCAGATTGTTTCCAGATCAAAGGTCGTTTCCAATGCTCTCCTCCTATCCGATAAATGACTGCATCTGTTCTATGACTGCAAATAAGATGGGAATTCCCGCAAACATCACAGACAATTTTCCCAGCACTTCAATCTGCTCAGCCACAGTCCCGTAACCGGCATCTTTACAAATTCCCGCACTGAATTCACAGATATAAGTTATGCCGATAACCTTCAACAGGACCGCCAGATAACTTTCACCCGTTCCGAGATATTTCTTTATCAGATCAAACTGTGAGAGCACCGCCTCAAATTGCTTGATCGCATAACAGAAAATCAAGATTCCCAGAGCAAGTCCGATATAAGTGCTATATTCCGGCTTCTGCGCCTTAAATTGTATCGCGATCAAAACACCCACGATTCCCATCATTCCTATTTTCACAATTTCCGACATCGATTTCCTCCTTTTTATCGCGCAGCAATTCGCCACTCAATTTACAAAGAACCGCCCCGTCTTTCTCTCTATTTCATCTTTCTCTATTTCGTCTTTCCCTCTATAACGTAAAGAGTGCCTGTATCGTGGTAAACAGATCATATATGTACGGTACGATCCATGTCAGTACCAGGATCAGCGCTGCCAGGCTGAGTAAAAATGCATGTTCTTCTCTTCCGCTATGCTTCAACACCTGGCACAGGATCGTCACAAGTACTCCCACCGCCGCTATTTTAAAAATCAGACCTACTCCCATGTTTTTCCCTGCCTTCCGCTCTGCTGTAAGCCGGTTCCCTACAATAAAATAATCATCAGAAGAAGCCCTCCCAACGTCCCCAGCCCTACAGCCATTTTCCCTTTTTCTGCCGCTTCATCCTGAAGCTTTTCCAGAAGCTGCTTTAAACGCTCCCTGTACCGTTCCATGCTGACAAGCTGCATGGCACTGTCCTCATAGCCACAATTTCCCGCAAATTCCAGGAAAAGTGTAATCTCTTCTTTTTCCAGAGGCAGCTTCTGAAAGCACTCTTTCATCCCATCTGAGAAAAGTCGGGCAAAAGCTCTCCCTGTATTACTGCTCATTTGTTCCCAAATCGTCCGGAAAGTGACTCTGTACGGCTCTTCCAGACGTTCTGAGAGCCTGATGCAGCATTCCGGCAGCGTTGCTTTACTATACCGTACCTCGCTCATCATCATGTCCAGAATCGCCACAAGCTGCCTGACATGATAAGTTCTTCCCATATATTGCTGCCGATACCACATTCCCAGTCCTATACTGCCAGCCGCAATGAGGCTGCAGCCCAATACTCTAAGCAAGCCAGCACTCCTTTCCGCCCACAGCTTTTATCACCGGACACCCGTTTTCCCTGCCAAGCAGGAGAAATTTTTCAAAAAGCTGTTCCCGAAACAATCGCTCCATTCCCACTTTTTTCTCAACATCCCTGACACTATCCCCATGCATGGTAGCAAGGATTTTGCACCCACAGCAGGATGCCATATGTATGGCTTCCATATCGGCCGTGCTGCCGATTTCATCCACGGCAATCACCCCCGGAGACATAGACCGAAGCATCATCATCATACCTATTGCCTTGGGACAGGCATCCAGCACATCTGTCCGCATTCCCACATCATTCTGGGGCTTTCCCTGAAAGCAGCCTGCAATTTCCGAACGCTCGTCTACCACTCCTACACACTTTCCAGGTCCATACCGGTTTCCATCTGATACTTGCCTGATCAGATCTCTCAGCAATGTAGTCTTACCGCAGCCGGGCGGCGAAATGATCAGGGTATTCAGTACCTCTCCATTCCGGTATATATGAGGAAGGACGTTGTCTGCTGCCCCTTTGATCTGATGAGAAATCCTGATATTCAAAAAAGAAATATTCTTAATCGTCCGCACATGTTCTTCATCCATAACAGCCTGTCCTGCAATCCCCACCCGATGACCTCCGGCCACTGTCAGGAAGCCCTGCTTCAGTTCATCCTCAAAAGCATACATGGAATAATGGCACACATGCTGCAGGATCTGTGCCAGTTCTCTCTCAGAAGTACAGACTGCCTCTTCTAAAAAAGCAGTATAGTTACCATTCTTATCCAGAAAATGCTCTCCCTGCCTGCCAACGATTATCATCGGCCTGTCTGCCCGCAGACGGATTTCCTGAAGCACTTCCTCATCCCCTGCAACTCTCTTCCAGAACTCCCGGTATTCCATTGGAAAAAGCTGTAATAGATTTCCTGCCACCTTTGTCCACCTCCTATCTCAATATATGAAGTCCTTTTCAGGATATGCCTGATTGTATATAAAAAAATACACCCTTCTGCTAAAATGCTCTTTACATAATGATAGTAACATGATATTCTATATTTACAATAACAGTATTAATTATTGTTTTAATTAAAAAGGAGGTAATCTTATGACTACTAGTAATGCACAGGTCAACAATCTGGTAAATCTTTTAGATGGTTACGCTACCAAGGGCGGACATCATCTGAATGTCAATGTACTCAATCGCGATACACTCTTAGATGCCCAGAAGCATCCGGAGAACTATCCTCAGCTTACCATCCGTGTCAGCGGATATGCAGTGAACTTTATTAAGCTGACTCCGGAACAGCAGGCGGATGTCATCAGCAGAACATTCCATGAGGGGATCTAAGAACTGATCCGGTAAGCTCTAAATATCACTTCACCATTCTTTGAACGTACTTTGCCCCGGGGTTCGTATACCGAGCCCCGGGGCAAATGATATTTCAAATCTGACCACCGCGATATAATTTCTTCTCTTTTGATGAGGATTGTGGTATAATGAGCGTTAGTGAGCGGGAGCAGGCGAAGGCTGTTCGTCGCAAGTGGCGAATGTCGATCATGAGCTTGCTCATGATATAGTAGGCGAAGGCTGATCAATGAACAGCCGCCGGTGTCAGGAAAGGAATTCTAATATGCAGATAATTATTGTGGGCTGTGGGAAAGTTGGATATACGCTTGTGGAACAGCTCAGTGGGGAAGATCACAATATTGTGGTGATTGATGAGAAGGAAGAAAAGGTACATGCCATTACAGATGAACTGGATGCCATGGGTATTGTCGGAAACGGTGTCAGCTTTCAGACACTGCAGGAAGCAGGCATTTCTGAAGCCGACCTTTTGATTGCCGTGACCGGATCGGATGAACAGAATCTATTATGTTGTGTCATCGCCAGAAAGGCCGGTAACTGTAAGACTATTGCCCGTGTCCGCAATCCTATTTATAACAAGGAGATCGAATTTTTACGGAAAGAACTTGGACTGGCTATGGTCATCAATCCGGAATTTACTTCTGCTTCGGAAATTGCCCGTATTTTCCAGTTCCCTTCCGCAGTAAAAATCGATACTTTTTCCAAGGGACGGATTGAGCTGCTGCACTTCCGTGTTACAAAAGACTGTTTACTGAATAACTATGAACTGATTCATATCCGTACCAGATTAAAGTGTGATGTCTTAGTCTGCATGGTCACTCGCGGCGAGGAAGTTCTGATTCCCAGAGGTGATTTTATTTTCCGGGAAGGTGATATGGTTGCCATTGTATCCACTCCCCCTAAGGCTAATGACTTTTTCCGAAAGATCGGAATCGGCGTCAGTCCCGTACATACGGCGATGATCGTGGGCGGCGGAACCATTGCATATTATCTGGCACAGCGGCTGATATCGGTAGGTATCGACACCAAAATCATTGAAAAGGACCCGGACCGTTGTGAACACTTAAGTGAGATCCTGCCTAAGGCAACGATTATCTGCGGGGACGGCACTGACCAGAAGCTGTTAGCTCAGGAAGGCATTGACCAAGTGGACGGTTTTGCCGCACTGACAGGGCTGGATGAGGAAAATATTCTCCTGTCCCTCTATGCCAAGGAGGCTTCCCGTGCCAAAGTAGTTACTAAGGTTAACCGTATCAATTTCAACAGTGTTATGAACAAACTGAATCTGGACAGTATCACATATCCCAGACTGTTGACCGCAGATACCATCATTACTTATGCCCGGGCCATGAACGCTTCCTTAAACAGTAACGTAGAAAATCTGTACAAGCTGGAAGACGGACGTGCAGAGGCATTGGAATTTTACATTAAAGAAGAATCTCCTGTTACCGGAGTGCCTTTGAGCCGCCTGAATATCAAAAAGAACATACTGGTCTGCTGCATCAATCGTCACAATCAGGCTATTATTCCCGGCGGTCAGGATCAGATTCAGGTGGGCGATTCTGTAATCTTAGTACTTACCAACTCCAGATTGCATGATATCAAAGATATACTGGAGGGCTAAAAAATGAATTTTGCAATTGTAAGATATATTCTGGGGTGGCTTCTCAGATTCGAAGCCGGATTTTTACTGCTTCCGGCATTTGTAGGTTTATTATATGGTGAGTTTAGCGACACACTGGCTTATTTGGCCACTGCTCTTATCTGTCTGGCTGCTGCGCTCCTACTGAGCCGCAAGAAGCCTGCACGCTTCCAACTGTACACAAGAGAAGGCTTTGCCAGCGTAGCACTGGGATGGATCCTGATCAGTATTTTCGGGGCTTTCCCCTTCGTATTTACAGGTGATATTCCCAATTATATAGATGCATTATTTGAAACCATTTCCGGCTTCACCACTACCGGTGCCAGTATCCTGTCCGATGTGGAAGCATTAAGCCGTACCAATATTTTCTGGCGCAGCTTTACCCACTGGATCGGCGGTATGGGCGTGTTCGTTTTTATCATGGCTATCCTGCCTCTGATGGGCGGCTCCACCATGAACCTGATGCGTGCGGAAAGCCCGGGCCCCTCTGTTGGCAAACTGGTGCCCAAGGTGCGGGATACTGCCAAAATTTTATATGAGCTGTATATCGGTCTGACGATCATAGGTACCATAATCCTCTGCCTGTGCGGAGTATCCCTGTTCGATTCCCTGACCACTATTTTCGGTACTGTAGGAACCGGCGGTTTTGGTATTTATAATGACAGCATGGGAAGCTTCTCTCCATTAGCCCAAAACGTGGTGACCGTGTTTATGATTCTGAGCGGCATCAACTATACTTTTTATTATTGTCTTTTAAGACGACAGATCAAAGAAGCCTTCTCCATCGAAGAAGTCTTCTGGTATCTGGCCATTATACTGGTATCCGTATCTGCTATTGTAGTGGATATTCAGCATATGTACGGAAGCCTGGCAGAGACCATACGCCATGCCTTCTTCCAGGTGGGTTCCATTATTACCACCACCGGTTTCTCTACCGTAGATTTCGATACCTGGCCCCAGATGTCCAAGACGATCCTGGTCATTCTGATGTTCATCGGTGCCTGTGCAGGCAGTACCGGCGGCGGCATCAAGGTATCACGCATTCTCCTGCTTTTTAAATCCATCGGTAAGGAGCTGTCCATGATGATTCATCCCCGTCTGGTGAAAAAGATCAAAATGGACGGGCATATTGTCGCACACGAGGTCATGCGTTCCACCAATGTATTTATTGCAGTATATTTTGTGATTTTTTTCATTTCCATACTGCTGATCGGTGTAGATGAATATGATTTTACCACCAACTTTACTGCGGTAGCGGCTACCCTCAACAATATCGGTCCGGGGCTTGAGCTTGTGGGACCTACCAGGAACTTCGGACTGTTTTCCGATTTTTCCAAAATTATACTGATGTTTGACATGCTGGCCGGCAGACTGGAGCTGTTCCCCATGCTGATCATCTTTGTCCCGGCTTGTTGGAAAAAATATTAGATAGGAGTTTTTTATGAAATCACTAATGAAGACGATTTTCGGACGTGTGCTGTTTACCGTCCTTTGCCTGATCATTCAGGTAGCATGGCTGTTGGCCCTTGTCTGGCATCTGAACCAGTACTCTGTCGGTTTCTCCCTATTACAGGAAGTCATCGCTATTATTGTAGTCCTTCGTATCAATGCCAAAAGTGAATATTCGGCAGCACGCCTGGTATGGACCATCGTGATTCTTTCCTTCCCTGTCTTCGGAATCAGCCTGTATCTGATGTTCGGCAGGAATGGAGTGACCAAAAGTACCAGGAGAAAATATGCCAAAGTGGAAGAACGCTTCTCCAAAGAGCTGGTTCAGGATGAAAATATTTTGGAAAAATTGCGTGAGGAAAATATCTACGTCCACAACCAGCAGTTTTATATCCAGTCTGCCAGTAATTACCCTTTATATGAAAATACCGATGTGACCTATTTTGCGCAGACAGAACCTGCTTTAGAGGCTCTTCTGAATGACTTGGAATCAGCCAGGAAATTTATTTTCATGGAATATTTTGCGGTAGAAGATACCACTGCTTTCCATCGCATCGAGGAAGTCTTATTAAAAAAAGTTGCAGAAGGCGTGGAAGTCCGTTTCATCTATGATGATTTCGGCAGCATCGGTTTCGTAGGTCCCAAGTTCACATACCGGCTGAATCAGGAAGGTATCCGGTGCCGCGTCTTCAATCCACTGATTCCATTCCTCTACATTTTCATGAACCACAGAGACCATCGTAAGATCACAGTTATTGATAACCGTATCAGTTATTCCGGCGGCTTCAACCTGGCCGATGAATATTTTAACATTGTTTCACCCTATGGTCACTGGAAAGATACCGGTATCAGGCTGGAAGGTGATGCCGTTCGCAGTCATACTGTTATGTTCCTGGAAATGTGGAATTCCATCCGCAATACTGATAACGACTACTCACGTTTCCTTGTGCATGACACCACATTTCAAAGTGTTGGAAAGGGCTACGTTCAGCCATATTCCGATACTCCTCTGGATAATGAGACCCTCGGCGAGAATGTCTACATGAACATCATCAAGAATGCTGCCCGCTATGTTTACATATCCACACCCTACCTGATTCTGGATAATGAAATGGAGAAGGAGCTTTGCCTTGCTGCCAGAAGAGGCGTAGATGTCCGTATTATAACGCCCGGCATTCCCGATAAGAAAACAGTATTCCTGGTGACGCAGTCCTACTATGCCTCTCTTATCCGCTCCGGTGTCAGGATCTATCAATATACGCCGGGATTCATTCACGCCAAAGGGTATGTATGTGATGATCAGATAGCTGTTGTAGGTACTATCAACATGGATTACCGCTCTCTTTATCTACATTTTGAATGTGCTACTTATATGTATGGCTGTGATGCTGTTAGCGATGTACTGCAGGATTTCAAGAATACATTCCCGCTTTGTGAGGAAATAGGAATCGATTATTGTGAAAAGAGATCTGCATTGGTCCGGGCTTATCAGTGTGTACTGCGATTGTTTGCACCGCTTTTGTAAATATCTTGCAGATATAGAATATCTTGTAGATGTAAAATATCGTAACAGTTCAAACGCGCCATTCGTAAAATGGATTCAAATAAAAAAAGTGTATAAGGGAGAAAATTGCAATGGTGGAACAAAAATCAGAGCATGTTAAATGGTATCATCTGATTGATGCCTTCCGCGGCTTCGCGCTGCTTAACATGCTCTTCTTTCATTTTTTCTATGATGTCTATGTTATCTTCGGACAGGATTCCGACTGGTATCACTATCCTGCGGTGAGAGTCTGGCAGCAGTTCATCTGTATGTCCTTTCTCATCGTATCAGGGATGTCCTGGCACTTCAGCAGGAACAACTTAAAACGCGGCATTACACTGAATGTCTATGGTTTGCTCATTACTGCTGTCACCAGCCTGGTCATGCCTGCTCAGGCGGTCAGATTCGGGATTCTGAATTGTATCGGGTGTTGTACGCTGCTGTTGATTCCGGTAAACAGACTCTGTACTTTCAAGAATGCTCATCCACGCAATGACAGCAGGCTGTCAGCTCCTTTTAAAGCCGTTTTGGGCCTGCTTTTGGCTTTACTGCTGTTCCTGTTCACCCGCAATCTTTCAGACGGCTATTTGGGCTTTGCAGGGCTTCGTATAGACTTGCCGGAATGGCTTTACAGATTTCGTCCCATGACAATACTGGGATTGCCTTATTCCGGCTTCCGTTCCAGTGACTACTTCCCTATCCTGCCCTGGTTCTTCCTGTATTTGACCGGGTATTGGCTCTGGGAGCTGATCAGCTGCAGTAATCATGCGCTGCGCACTCTATACATTAAAGTGCCGATCCTGTCCCGCCTGGGAGAAAAGACGATCTGGGTTTATCTGCTTCATCAGCCGCTGCTTTATGGGATGGCATATTTGCTGATCATCGTATTACGAATCAAAATGTAATGCAAAAACAACATAATTTGGAGGCTCCGGAAGATTTTATACTTTCTTAATCTGTTTTAATGAATTCTTTTGAATTTGTATTCATTTTGGACACATTTTTCCAGTATGATATTAATAACAAAAGGAGCTGCCGGTGCTAATTAAGGTGTCGACCAGCTTCGACTAAACATCCCAGGTCCCTCCTGTTTACATAGATAAAAAGTCCCACAGTCCTGTAAAGAACCAGGCCGTGGGATTTTATTTGTATTGTGCTGAATTAATCTAAAATGGCTTCATGTGCACGCAGGCCGTTTGGGCGGTACTGCTTAAACATTTATTCCATATCTAATAATTCCTGATAGAATCTTGAGTAATCCTCTCTCTTGCTATTCGTAAATTTGATTGCAGAAGAAGGATGGGCATTCAAAACACCTGTCAACAAGTAAGGAATATCATATCCCCACATACTTCCTTTCTCTTTCTCAGCCTTAATATACTTCTGCACAAAATCCATAACCGGAACCAGATTATATCTGGGATTTCTCAGGAATGCCAGCAGGGATTCCATGTAACAGTTACCTGCACCGCGTCCCATGCCGCTTACAGTTGCATCCAACAGGCTTGCACCATTGCTCAATGCCTCAATGGTATTGGCAAAAGCCAACTGCTGATTGTTGTGTGCATGAATACCGATCCTCTTACCATATTTCTCTGCAATATTCATGTATTTATCGGTCAGTCTGCGAATCTGCTCAGGGTAGAACGCACCAAAGCTGTCTACCAGATAAATGATGTCCACATCGCATTGTGCCAGAAGCTCCAGCCCCTTATCCAGTTCATCTTCATGCACCTTGGAAATCGCCATGATATTGACTGTTGTCTCGTATCCCTTCTCATGCGCATCCTGAATCATCTCAATTGCAGTAGGAATCTGATGAATATAGGTTGCAGTACGAACCAGATCAATTACACTGTCTTCTTTCTTCAAGATATCGTTCTTGTAATCCGTTCTTCCTACATCTGTCATAACTGAAATTTTCAGGTCAAAATCATTGTTGCCGACAATGGCACGGATATCTTCTTCATCACAGAACTTCCACTTTCCGTAATCATCTTTGGAAAAAATATCCTTGGATGCCTTGTATCCGAATTCCATGTAATCAACACCGGCTTTGATGTTGGTGCGATATAAATCCTTTACGAATTCATCTGAAAAAGCAAAATTATTCACTAATCCGCCATCGCGGAGTGTACAGTCCACTACTTTGATATCTGATCTGAATCCGATTAAATTACCATTATTTCTCTGCATAATTTCCTCCAAATTTGTGTATCTCT
Organism: Acetatifactor sp.; assembly: GCA_045124375.1. GTDB lineage: Bacteria > Bacillota > Clostridia > Lachnospirales > Lachnospiraceae > Acetatifactor. Next base: position 21,739 of record JBGVLR010000195.1, on the reverse strand, counting down.
TTTTCTTTCTCACTTTAAACCGTTACACTTTAAAGTCTTAAAGTGCTATTAGGATAATAGTACTTTTTGAGGGAAATGTCAATACTGAAATAAAAATTATAAGCTTTTTCAAACTCAATAGTTATAACCTTGTTTTTTTGCTTTCGGAATACATTTATGAAAATACTCTGTCAACCCAATATATGTAACTTGCATATTTCTCCCTTTACTAAATTTTATACTTAAAAATGCCTTAAACTTGGGAATTGCATTGTTTTTTCAATCATATAAAACATAGCATATTTCCATTTACAAATCAAACAAAATTATTGCAAAGCAAAGAAATGCCGGATTTAAGCCATTTCCAGCTCAAATCCGACATTCTCTATATTACATATTTTGTGCACTTTTACCTTACACAATACCCTGAGCGGTCATAGCATCTGCTACTTTCAGGAAGCCTGCAATGTTAGCACCTGCTACGTAGTTGCCTTCCATGCCATACTTCTTAGCTGCATCATCCAGGTTGTGGAAGATGTTAACCATGATGTTCTTCAGCTTGCTGTCAACTTCTTCGAAAGTCCAGCTCAGTCTCTCGCTGTTCTGGCTCATTTCCAGAGCAGAAGTAGCTACACCACCGGCGTTAGCTGCTTTACCAGGACAGAACAGTACGCCATTAGCCTGCAGATACTCGGTAGCTTCCATGGTAGTAGGCATGTTAGCACCTTCTGCAACTGCCATACAGCCGTTAGCAACCAGAGCCTTTGCATCTTCCAGGTTCAGCTCGTTCTGAGTTGCGCAAGGAAGTGCTACATCACACTTAACAGTCCATACACCCTTACCTTCGTGGTACTGTGCACTGGGTCTTGCTGCTGCGTACTCGGTCAGTCTTGCACGTTTAACTTCTTTTACTTCTTTCAGAAGAGCTACATCGATTCCTTCAGGATCGTAGATCCAACCGGTAGAATCTGAACAGGTAACAGGCTTAGCACCCAGCTGCTGTGCTTTCTGGATAGCGTAGATAGCTACGTTACCTGCACCGGATACAGCTACGGTCTTACCCTTGATGTCACTTCCGTTGCACTTTAACATTTCCTCTGTCAGATACAGCAGACCGTAACCGGTAGCTTCTGTTCTTGCCAGAGATCCGCCGTAGGAAAGTCCCTTACCGGTCAGAACGCCTTCATATAATCCGGTCAGTCTCTTGTACTGTCCGTACATGTAACCGATTTCTCTTGCACCGGTACCGATATCACCGGCAGGAACATCGGTGTCAGCGCCGATATATTTGTAAAGTTCTGTGATGAAGCTCTGGCAGAATGCCATTACCTCTCTGTCAGATTTACCCTTAGGGTCGAAGTCAGAACCACCCTTACCGCCACCGATAGGAAGTCCTGTCAGGGAATTCTTGAAAATCTGCTCAAAGCCCAGGAATTTAATAATACCAAGGTTTACAGAAGGATGAAGTCTTAAACCTCCCTTGTAAGGTCCGATTGCAGAGTTGAACTGTACACGGAAACCATTATTAACCTGCACCTGTCCTTTATCGTCTACCCAAGGTACACGGAACAGAATCTGTCTTTCAGGAGTAACAAGTCTCTCTAAAAGAGCATCCTTTCTGTACTTTTCTTCGTTAGCTTCGATTACTACACGAAGAGATTCCAGAACCTCTTTAACTGCCTGATGGAACTCAGGCTGTGCGGGGTTCTTGGCAACTACCATATCAAATACCTCATCTACATATGACATCGTAATGTCCTCCTTCGTTTTACATATACATGATATACTCAAAAGCGATAAAAAAAGACACAGGTAAAAACATCACCTATGCCCTTGACGCCTTTGCCCTAGGCTTTATTATATAACGATTTTTCAAATTTCACAACTCACTTTATCTCACTAAATCAGAAAAGTTTTTTACGTATTTTTATACAAATTGCACAAGATTATATACATGTATACAATTTGTGCACTATATTGCACTTTTCCTGCGTTGAACTACAAATACTTCTTTAATCTTTCAATATTTTTTTCTTCGAAATCAATGAGCTGTTTCGCTAATGATGTTGATTCTCCTCCCGCCTCTTCATTATGATTAAGCACTTTGTTCATTTCCAATATCCCACTGTTGCTCCCTTTGATCATCAGTTCCGCAATATGCCCGGTGCTGGTATTCAGCATGGTATTATAGTGAATTCCTGTTTTCAACATCATATCAGATAAATGATTCGTGCGGTAAGGCTGTGCTTTTGCTTTTAATATTTGATCCAGTGCCATATTATGAATTTCAGAATATTTCATGTTTTGTCTGGCTACCTGTATCGCCAACTGATCATCATATATCTTGTCGGAAATTGTATCAATGGCAGTCATAGCCATTTCTGTATTGCGTTGAATTTCTCTGTAAATATTCAGTTCCTGTGATTTCATCCCTGTTCTCCTCTCTCAACTGCGTCACAGACGGTACGAAAAAAGATGCTTCCAGTTTCCTGAAAGCACCTTACTATTCTCATTATTACCGCATTCTGTAAAATCATACATTACGGATACTTTATAAACCATTTTAAATTTACTGCAGAAATTCTGACTTCACATATCCCACAGTGCCATTGTATCTTACCTGACTCCAACCGTTGGCTTCCGAAAGCACCTCCAATGTATCTCCACCGACTACCACACCAATCTTCTCAGATGTCTGGCTGGCTTCTTTCCTCATGTTCACATTGGTCGTAGCTTTTACCGTCTTAATGGCATCACCGCTTGCATTAGAAGCTGCAGTTCCTTCCAACTGCAGGTACTCTGACTTAATGAATCCGTCCTTTCCTTCAAACACAATCTTGCTCCAGCCATTTGCAAGCTGTTCCACTACTTGAACCCTGGTGCCTCCGGCTACCTTTCCAAGCTTGTCAGCCTGTTCACTATCAGAACTTCTTACATTTACCGTCGTGGTTGCCTTACCATACACAGGACCCGTCTCTGCCGGAGCCTGTTCGTTTCCTGACTCTTCGGATGTTTGCTCTCCCTCAGCAGTAACATCACCTTCCTGCGTCTGTTCTGCTGCTCCTTCATTGGCTTTTGTCTCTGCAATCTGCGCCGCAAGAGCCTCTCCCGTTGCCTGGCTCACTTCACGTTCCAGTTCACTGATATAATCGGCAAGCTGAAGATTGTTGCGAAGCAACTCATTATATTCCGTATTAATCTTATTGGTAAGCTCTATCACATCATCCTCAAGGCTGACTTTCTTTACATATTCCAGAATGTCTTCCGCAGTCTCCCCCTCATTCAGATACAAATTACCATTTTCATCCATACACACATAAAAAGTCATAAGCCCCGGTATCTGCTGCTCATAGCCATAGAAAGTCACATAAGTATATACATATGCAATATAGGAATTCTCTACCGGTCCTTCCTTAGTATATATATCTATCATAGGGTAGCTTTCAATGTACTTGCTTAATTCCTGAATACGGATGATTTCCGTATCTTCCACATAGTTACTGATGGTCTGAATCGTAGCCACATCACCGTTAGCCAGCGCATTATAATAAGTAGCCATCAGAGAATATAAACCTTCGATATCTTTATTCTCAAGAGGTACTTCCTTATCCTCCTGATCTAATACCACTTCTTCTACAGTACTTGCAACTGTCTCCTCAGGCTGGGACTCCTGCATCTTCTCTTCCACATGTCCGGCTCCCAGTGCAATTGCAACCGTTACTGCTACCGCAGCAACCACAATTATCGGAAATGCAACTTTACTGTGCTTAACAACTGCATCCCGTAGAAATCGCATTTTATCTTTCCACATAAAAATACCCTTCTCTCAATCCATTTCACAATTAACATAACTTCACAAAAACAGGCAAAAAAACAGGTGATGTAAAAGTGCATCCGACAGGAATCGAACCTGCATTAAAGGCGTCGGAGGCCTCCGTTCTATCCATTAGACTACGGATGCAAAGCCAGCTGTCATACTGACCGGCTGCCAATAAATGTTACAGAATTATTACATCACCCTGACTATAATACCATAAAAGTTTATTCCTGTCTACTAAAATTTTAAAAACAGCAGATTTTCTTTTTCACTGATTTTCTTTTTCCGTTCTTTTTTCTATCCTCTCCCTACTTTTTCATGCCTTGCTTCTCGGAGACGCCATATTCTCTGAAGCGCTCCACATCTTGTCTATAACACTCTACTCGCATGTAAATACCTTCCTCCCGGTATTCCTGAGTAAGTACTTTGGCATTGCTGCACAAGAAAGAAGCAATATTACCTTTCTGATATGGTATCAGGAATTCAGCAGTTACATGCCCTGCATAAACTTTATCCTGAATCATCTTAGCCAGTTCTTCTATTCCAATCCCGTTTGCTGCTGACATGTAAATCTGCTGCTCCCTGACTCTCGGCAACTGCTCTACACCGGCCAGGTCTGACTTATTATAGACATAAATCATTGGAATATCACCGGCTTCCAGCTCTTTCAGGGTCTGTGCAGTCACTTCCATCTGCTGCTTATAATGGCTGTCTGAGAAATCCACTACCTGCACCAGAAGATCGGCATGCTTCACCTCTTCCAGAGTGGACTGAAACGCCTTAACTAATCCATGCGGCAGCTTATGAATGAATCCAACCGTGTCTGCCAGAAAGAAGGGTTTATTATCTCCGGTCTCGATCATACGAACCGCTGTTTCCAATGTAGCAAACAGCATATCCTTTTCCAATACTTTTTTATCCGGATTATCACCATAGCGATCGACCATCTGATTCATAATGGTAGACTTTCCGGCATTCGTATAGCCTACCAGCGCCACCTGTGGAGTACGGGAACCGGCTCTCTTTTTACGTTGGGTAGTCCGTTCCCTGGCAACATCATCCAGTTCCTTTCTCAGCTCAGCTATCCTGTGCTCAATCTTACGTCTGTCAAGCTCAAGCTTCTTCTCGCCGGCACCTTTATTACTCATACTTCCACTTGCACCGCCCTGTCGGCTCAGAGAATCCCGCATACCTACCAGTCTTGGCAACAGATACTGCAGTCTGGCAGTCTCTACTTGGAGCTTCGCCTCTCTCGTTTGTGCCCTTGTTGCAAATATATCCAGGATCAGATTCGTCCTGTCAAGAATAGGAAGCTCCAGTTCCTCACCCAGATTGCGGATCTGAGACGGTGACAGTGCGTTGTCAAAGCATACAATATCCGCTTCCACATTTTGGGCAAATTCCTTTACTTCTTTTACCTTACCTGTCCCAATATATAATGCCTTATGAACTGCCTCCATTCGCTGGGTGATAATTCCTGCCACTTGCATATCGCATGCTTCTGCAAGACTTCCAAGCTCCTCCATGGAACGGTCAAAATCCTCTTCCTCACCGGTGTCTACTCCTACCAGAAGAACCCTTTGCTTGTTATTTTCCTCTTCCCTCATATAATACTCCCTTATCTTCTTAATTTTCCTGTACAGCCTCAAGTTCAAACCAGAACATGACACCATTGGTAAAATTCTGTACTCCATACCCCTGGTTCATGGACTCCATGATTGCCTTAACGATAGAAAGCCCTACACCGCTGCCTCCATATTCCCTGGTTCTTGCCTTGTCCACTTTATAGAACTTTTCCCACAAATGAGGAATGGACTCTTCCGGAATTGGTGTGCCGGTATTGAATACTGTGACCCTTACTTTACCATTTTGCTGCGATACACGGACATCGATTACTTTTCTGCCGCTTTCTGAGCGCCCAGGCAGACAGTGATTCACTGCATTAGAGAAATAATTCATAAACACTTCTTCCGTCTTGAATTCATCTCCCCATACAAATATCTGGGAATAATCTTCCATTCTGACCTCAATCTCATGCTGCTTCGTCATAATCTGTGCAGACTGTATATAATTACGTATTAATGTCACAATGTCGAAACGCTCCATTGCTACTGTGTCATTGCCAAATTCTAATTGGTTCAGCGTCATCAGTTTCTTTACCATTTGATTCATTTTGGCAGCTTCATCTACAATTACCTCACAATAAAACTGCATGCTCTCCGGATCATCGGTGATACCTTCCTGTAATCCCTCCGCATACCCCTGAATCAGAGCAATCGGCGTCTTCAGTTCATGGGATACATTAGCAAGGAACTCTTTCCGCATTTCATCTATTTGTTCTTTTTTCTCAATATCTTTCTGTAATTCATTGTTGGCAGTCTTAAGTTCGGAAATCGTCCGTTCCAGAGATTCCGACAGTTTGTTCATATTTTCACCCAAAAGAGCGATTTCATTCTGAGAATGCCCTTCATACTTTGCATCAAAATCAAGGTTTGCAATACTTTCGGAAATGGATGCCAATTCCATGATCGGCTCGGTAACCTTTTTGGTTACAAACCAGATTATAATACCTCCAACCACCATCATAAAAGCACCTACATATGCCAGAAATCTATTGGCAAGTGCTACACTGACGCGGATACTCTCAACCGGCGTACAGATCAGATAGGAATTACCATTAGTCATAGTTCCAAATCGGCCCAGATATTCATTAGCTGATTTATCATAAAATTTGGTAATGGTATCTGCCTCAACCTCCGGATACCCGCCAAGTCTGTATTTCATAACCGATAGCAGGAATTCATCACCGCCATTTGGTGATGAATACACAGGCTCACTATTCAGGTTAATGACAACTGCCAGAATATTATCCTGAAAACACGTCCTCGTCAAATCTATCAGCGCATCTCCCTCTACTTTATCCTTCAAGCCTGTTGCGCGATATATCTTCTCATATGCCGCATCAATTTTCTCTACTTTACTATACACATAATAGCGTTCCAGAAAAATAGTATTAATCATCCAGCAAAGCATCAGGGTACCTGCCAGCAGCCCGATAAAAATCAATGCAAATTGTTTTCTGATAGAATGCTTCATGGTTACTCATCTCCCAGTTTGTATCCCATACCCCAAATAGTCTTAATCAAATCACCTTTTGGGCCAAGCTTACTGCGCAACTTCTTCACATGAGTATCAATGGTACGGGCATCTCCAAAATAATCATAATTCCATACATTATTCAGGATTTTCTCTCTGGAAAGTGCAATTCCCTTATTTTCTATAAAATATGTCAGAAGTTCAAATTCTTTATAACTAAGTTCAACCTGTTCTCCGTCAATCAGTACCTGGTGGGCTGTCTTGTCCACAACAATACCACAGTAAGAAAGCTTTTCACTCTGTTCCCTCTGCCCGGTCCGGCGCAAAATTGCCTCAATTCTTGCAACCAGGATTTTAGGACTGAACGGCTTGGAAATATACTCATCCACTCCCAATTCAAATCCTTGCAGTTCATCACGTTCATCACTTCTTGCAGTCAGCATGATAATCGGAACTTTCGAATATGCCCTTACTTCCCGGCACACCTGCCAGCCATCCATTTTAGGCATCATCACATCAAGAACGATCAGCGCGATATCCTTCTCTTTGAAGAAAATATCCACAGCCCGTTCTCCATCCTCCGCTTCTATCACATCAAAATTATTTTTCACGAGGAAATCTCTGACAAGCTTACGCATCCTGCTCTCATCATCTACCACTAAAATTTTCAATCTGTCCATAATCTCTCCTCCGTGGTCAAAACAAATAATCACTGTAGACACCGGCAACTTCTACCGTCGCTACTATAGTATAGTACCAAAATGTGATGAATCTGTGAAGCATTCCAGCTTAAAATAGTAAAATCAAATCAACTTCTCCCCTGCTTTATGGAAAGTCCTTAAGCCTCTGCCTTATTATTTCAAATCCTCGGTGAAAAACGGCAGATAAGCCATTAGACATCAGAATTCCAGATATTTACAAGGATCGTCAGCGTATATAGCTGCCGAAATTATAATCATGATCAGCATCTCACCTGTCAACTATTCTTTGAAGCGTTCCTGCATTTTTTTTCGAATGCGATGCATCTTCACTTTAAATGCGCTTTCGCTCATATTTTCCTTCCGGGCCATCATTTTTACAGAATTCTTCTCCACAAAATATTTCTGAAAAAGTTCCTTTTCCTCATCATTCAGGACTTCATCAATTATCATCTGCAGTTCTAATGCATTATATCTGGTTTCTATATATGGCTCTTGCAGATCGTCATCATAACTAATTTTTGAGGAATTATCCTTTTTTAACTGATGGCAGACTTTTTTTCTCGCCGTTTCCATCAGCCAACCTGTCGGGTTGGGATGTGTCAACAGAATATCAATCTTTCTCCATGCATCACAAAAAGTGCTCTGCGTGATATCTTCAGCTGTCATCGGCTCCTGATGCATCTGTGTTCTATACACAAAGTTAAACACCCTTGCATAGTTCTCGCGATAAAATGTAATGAAAAAATCCACTCTTTTTTTTATTTGTGAATCAGTACCAGTAATCTGCTGCTCCATCTCTTTTCCCCTTCTTTTGTAAAAAGCCCTTCTTATCCCCAAACACCAACGAATGGGCTTATAACATTTTACCGCTAAATTTATACTATATCAAATCCGGAGAAAATGCAATCATTTTTACGAAAAAGAAAGCTTGCATCCCACTAATCTACTTTGTGGATGCAAGCTCCTGTCTTTTACACATTAAAGTGTTTCTGTACTTTCTTACGGATACGATGCATTTTTACTTTAAAAGCACCTTCCGACATGTTTTCTCTCTGAGCCATTACTTTGATAGGATTCTTTTCTATAAAATACTTGTTGAAAAGCTCTCTTTCCTCTATGCTGAGTGCCTCGTCAATGATCAATTCCAATTCAAGAGTGTTGTATCGGCTCTCTATGGAATACGGTTCTTCCAGACAATCATCATATCCAATTTCTTTAGAAGATTTCTTTTTCCACTGAGACCAGTACTTCTTTTTTGCAGTCTCCATCAGCCAACCGTTTCGATTTGGATGAGTCAACAATGTATCCAACTTGTTCCACGCCTCGCAAAAAGTACTCTGTGTGATATCTTCCGCAAGTTTCGTATCCATCCGCATCTGCGATCTGCAGACAAAATTATAGACTCTTATATAATTCTCTTTATAGAGCGCATTGAAAAAGTCCACCCTTGCTTTTTCGTCATCATTCTGTTGATTCATTTCAACTTCACCTTCTCTTATGTAAAAGAACCTATACAAGCGTCCCCTAGATTGAATTGTGTAGGCTCATGGGGCGATTCCGTCAAAGAAAGTTATAAATATGACACTTTCCTTGCTTCTTCATTAATATACAAACTTAAATTCTACAGATGTATGCTCCAATTCTCTGTATTCATCACCATTGGCATAATGGACACAATAAATTCTGTACGTATTTCCATATATAGCATCTGGATAAACAAAATGAAGTCCCATACCATATGTGTTGGTGGCTTCTCCCGCAGTCGCAGTTGCTACAGTAACCCAATTACTTCCATTCTTCATTTGCACTTCTATGTCCTTTACTCCAATAACAGAACACAACTGATTCGTGGTAGAATAGATAGTAACATCCATTCCACTCGAACTACAGGCAACATCAATAGATGTGTTTGAAAAAGTCGTAGAACGTGCATTCATTCCAGTTTCGTCACATGTAAATACTTTGGTTTCTAAAACAGCAACTTGTTCAACCACTGTTTCAGCAGCAAAAGCTTCTGTTGTAATAGAACTAAATAAAATAATCACTGACATTAATACTGTAAATATTTTCTTCATCTTTTGTCTCCTTTTTAGGTTTATATTTTATTTATTTCCATAATGCTCCAAAAGTTACAACTATTTTAAGATTTCTTCAATACAATTATTTACAATAGGAATAATATCTTTCATCTCTTCATTTGAATGCACAAAATAAATAGCGTTCTCTATGCTAAAAGATACCATATATTCTGTATAATCATCATTCACCTTTTTTAAATATGTTGCCTCTACGTTGCAGACAGTTTGTGTATCTATATGTTCAAATGAATCATAGGTTTGACTCGTAACGGTGGGAATACCACCAAAATCTTTTCTTATAAACTTAATAAATTTTATTTCATCTGCTCTAAGCAGACACTCAGCTGTAACTGATTTAGAATCATTATATATTCGGATATCTTTTAATTCATAATCTGCCGGCAAATAATTTGGTATCCAAACATACTTGAGATATTTTATTGGTACATCGTCCACAGACTTATAGTATAATTGTTCTGTAGAATCCGTATCTTGATTCGAAGTTGTTATAGCTGCTACAATGTTCTCATCATCATTCAACCAATGAAAATACCCTTCCTTCTGAGCAAACACCACTAACGTTCCGCCAAATACAATAGCCACCAGTAACATAACAGCAAATGATACTCTTGCAAACGCAACTCCGTTCACAATACGTTTTACTCTCAATTTAAATCTGTTTAAGAAATTATCATACGGTGGCTTCTCATTATCATATCTGCCTCGAAAAGCATAGAATGTCCAAAATCTTCCGTTGGCCTTTGGCTCAACAAAAAAATCACCTACTCTTTTCTCTATCGGATCCATCACCTGCAACAAATCCACGATAGCAGTTACTTCGCTACTGTCAAATTCATCTTCATCAGCTTCATTCATAAGCCATTGCAGACGCCTTTCCAAGGCCCTAATCATTTGTTTCTCGCCCATAACACGACCAAAACCAAACTTCATTCTTTTTCCCCTTTACTGTAAAATTTAGCAACTAAAATCATTATCTTTCGTACCCAAACCAAATTTTCTCTTTTTCCATTTCTTAGGCCTATCCATACTTCTCAGTTCATCTCTTACAGCCCTGAGCAGCCACGCATTAGGATTCGGATCCGCATAAACTGCTTCAATATTCTCTCTGGCTTTCTGGAAAATCCTGTCCACGACAACCTTGGCGGTCGCTACATCTTTTGCTTCTAAGACATGATATACAGATGTGAGTACCATATTATACTTCTCTTTCTGCAACTTGTCAAAGAAGAGCTCCATTTCATCTTTTGTACCTTCGTTCAATTAAAATTCCCTCCTTTACAGTGACCTTTGGTATTTCACTGCCATATTTATATATTACTTTTAGAAAATATTGTTGTCAATATCAAATAGTACCACTGCAAAAAAAGCAACAATTTTGTAAGCCTTACAATTTATGAAAAATGTGTTGACATCGAAGAAGTTTTGTTCTATGATGTATATCACGGACGAATCAGAGAAATAATAGATTCATATCCGGGCTAGTAAAGGTTTCGACAGGGGTCTTGCAGCTGGAGAAGCTATCCGTTGCGACACGTTAATCGCAAAATTAAAAATAAACGCTGAAGATAATTTAGCATACGCTGCCTAATGGCAGCTGTCCGCTCTAGGGCACTCACACCTTAGAATCCGGGCATCGACTATGTGAGAAACGACATACATTAAGCTTTGCGTGTATGGGCGTATTATGAAGCTACTGATTGTGCCAGGGTGTTCGTTTCCTGACGCAGGAGGGAATGGGTCTTGACCACGATAACGGACTATGATAGTAGAAGGACAGGGAATGGGCTTTTGGACACGGGTTCGACTCCCGTCTAGTCCACTGAAAAACACCGCATAGTAGCGGTGTTTTTTGTTTTTATGTTTCTTTTCGTTTTTATATGATTATGCTGCCTTTGGTAAGATAAATTATCCAATTAAGAACTCAGCTCTAAACTCGTTCTCAGTCTGCTTTGCAGTAAAATCGATCATATATACTTTCTCTTTTTCAGTTGTATGACTCACGTGAATGTCTTCTATTACGCTCACTTCCCATGCCGCCGCATCGAAAAGGACTTTCACTTCTTCCAGTTGTATGCACCCTTGTGCCACTTCCGGCTTAATCAGTGTCACCAACCGTTCTTTTATCTCACAGCTTTCTGCAAACGTAAAAACATCTTTTAGAAGGACACTTGCTTCTGTAAATGAAAATTCACGTACCAGACCGGTAACAGAATTCTTGGGATATGCACCAGTAATATCTATGGTCAGCTTATCCCCATCAAATTCTGTCCTTGCAGAATATTCTTTTCCCGTACCCTGTTCACAACCATCCACAATAGGCACACTGTGACCGGCGGAACGGTTACACAGTATGGTATAGCGCTTCTCTCCGAAATAGTCCCTGTTATATTCTCCTGCTCCCAGATCTGTCAGAATCTGTCGCCCGCCATGACATAAAATGAAATTACCTAAATCGTTGTGATTATGAGGCTCACCATTGTTGCCGCCTTTGGCTGCAAAACCATACGCTGCGCACTTTTTCACAAACCATGAAGAATCTTTCATGTAATATTCTGCATCCTGTGGCATTGCAGCAAAATCCATCTTTGGGTCGTACCATACAATACTGTTTATATGTAAACTCCAACGTGCGCATATATCATAGGTAATATAATATTCTCTGGGTATTACAGAGATCATGTCCCCATAATGGCTTTTCAACATGCACATGGTACCAAGTCCTACCACGCCTTCTCTGGGACCATCCGCAAAACTAATGGAAGCACCTTTATCCAGAAATGTAACCGTAGGAAACTGGGCAATCGCCTTTACATGATCATCTTCAAACAGATTGATCTCCCCATCCGAGAATTCCAGAAGCCTCTGTGCATAGCTGGTATAAAATCCGAATCCATACTGCCAATAAGATAATCCTTCTCTGCATACTCCATCTGCCATATAGCTGTCCAAAAAGCTCTGCATAGCTGCATCAATCCTGGGTTTCACCTCATTAAAACAGGTCGGGGCGTTCATACATAAAGGTACAACCTACACTTCCGCCACAAACTGCCGCCCAGTTATTATTTGAACTCTCCCACCAAAAGGTATCACGGATAAAAGACTGGATGATTCTTTTCTCAATCTCCTGATGAATACGGTCATTCATCAGTTTACCCATCCTGTCACCAAGCAGATAACGGATCTCGCTTAAAGCATAACCCGTCTCAGCTGCGAACAGATCGATATAGCTGTTATTGTATACTGTTTCAGAATTTTTAACATGATTAGGTAAAGCCCAGCAATATTCATTACAGATTGCCCATATGGTATTCATAAGATTGCCGAAATATTCTTCATTATCCGGGTAAATCAACGAGAGCAGGGCACAGGTATTCATTCTCTGTCTTCGTGGAAAATAATAGCTAAATTCAAATTCTCTGCGGCTCCCCGTTCTATGATATACCATAAATGCATCATAGCTGATATCCTTAATCTCACCCTTTCCAAACTCTTCATACAACTCCAAAAGTTCATCTATGAAAACTGATACTCAGAATTTGTTCTTACCTCTTCCCAGAAGCGCTTGTCTCTGGCTCTTTCGCAAAATTTCATATGTTCGTCTCCTAACTGTAAGCAAATATTATTGAATAATAGTATCATTATAATCAACCGATTCTATTTTCATAATAACTTATCATGCTATTTACTAACTTTTTTAACGACGCTTACAGTGGTTCAACATTTTATTCTAACACAATTTCTCCAAATGCCTCCGGTCTATGGAAATCCGGCTTAGATGTCCCCGGATTTTTCCACACACCAAAATGGGAATGTTCTGTCTTATCTCCACATTTGAAGAAATTAGCACGAGTGGTAGCATATCTCAGGATCAAAATTAACAAACCATTCTACACAGCTGTCAAAATGTACATAATTAAGCTGTTTCGTCTCTTCTCTTCTGGGATTTGCCTCAGGAACAATAATGTGCATGGTAAAACCGGTGTCACACACTCCAAGTTCAAATTTTACTTCCGGCTTATAACCATTTTCATCCCAGGGATACATTAAAGTAAATTCCTTGCTTTCCATTTGCTTCTCCTCTTTCGTAAAAAACTTACAGATTCTTAACTTTAAATTCTTTCTCCATCTCTCTGCGCTGATCTTTCTTTGCAATATCAGCTCTCTTGTCATAAAGCTTCTTGCCTCGTGCAAGACCGATTTCCACCTTGGCTTTACCATCCTTGAAGTAAACCTGCAATGGTACCAGAGTATAGCCTTTTTCGGCTACTTTGCCTGCCAGCTTATTGATTTCATATTTATGCATGAGAAGCTTCTTCACACGTAAAGGATCTTTATTAAAAATATTGCCTTTTTCATAGGGGCTGACATGCATACCATAAACGAAAACTTCACCGTTTTCAATACGGATAAATGCTTCCTTAATACTGCATTTTCCCATACGCATGCTCTTCACCTCCGTTCCGTGAAGAGCGATTCCTGCTTCATAACTCTCATCTATGAAAAAATCATGATAAGCCTTTTTATTGTTGGCCACAAGTTTCTGGGTTTCCTTTTTTGCCATATTATCCACCTTTCCGAAGCTGCCGTGGCTTCGTCGAATTGATTTGAGGAGTGGTACAGTATCTGTCCACGCATTTTATTCTTCTGTATCTTCTGTCACCAGATCAAAATCAACAGTTCTGGTCATGCGGTCTGTTCCGATGACCCGGACTGTAACGGGCATACCTAGCTTATAAGCACGCCCTGTCGCTTCTCCAACCATCTCATAAGATGCTTCTTTATAGTAGAAGTAGTCGCCGGGTAATCTGGAGACACGCACCAAGCCTTCTACAGTGTTAGGCAGTTCTACATAGACTCCCCATGAAGTGATACCCGATATCACCCCTTTGAATGTCTGACCGATACGTGCTTCCATATATTCTGCCTTTTTCAGCTTCTCGGTTTCACGTTCAGCCTCGTCTGCACGACGTTCCGTATCAGAAGAATGCTTACATACCTGAGGAAGAATACCACGATAATGTTCAATACGCTCCTCTTTCATTCTTCCCCTCAGCTGCTCCTTGATAATCCTATGAATCTGCAGATCAGGATATCTTCGGATCGGAGAAGTAAAATGACAGTAATATTGGCAGGCCAGCCCAAAGTGTCCTGTACTTTCCGTACTGTATTTTGCCTGCTTCATGCTTCTGAGTGTCAGTCGGCTGATCATGGCTTCTTCAGGAGTACCGGCTACTCTGTCAAGCAGCTTCTGGATTTCCTTAGGATGAATCTCCTGGTCACTGACCTTACTCTTAGCACGACCGATAGACTTCATATAGTAGCCAAAGTTATTGATCAAGGTCGACAGCTTCTGGATCCTGTCCGCGTCCGGGACATCATGGACACGATAGACAAAAGGAAGTTCCATCCAGTAAAAATGCTGGGCTACAGTCTCATTGGCAGCCAACATAAAATCTTCTATGATCATGGTAGCCACATTTCTCTCATAGGGCTTAATATCTGTGGGATGTCCTTCTTTATCCAGAATGATCTTGGCCTCCGGGAAGTCAAAATCTATAGAGCCGCGCTTTCTTCGTTTACTGCGAAGCGCAGCTGCCAACTCCTCCATCAGATGAAACATGGGGACCAGTCCCGCATACTGGCTATAATCCGATTCTCTTTGCACAATGGTATCATCTTCCAGAATATTTTTTACCTGGGTATAACTCATCCGTTTATCAACGCAAATGACTGATTCGCAGATTTCATAATCAATAATTTCCCCATATAAATCTATTGTCATCAGACAGCTAAGCGCCAGTCTGTCCACTCCTGCATTCAGAGAGCAGATGCCGTTGGACAGTGCATGAGGCAGCATGGGAATTACGCGGTCCACCAGATAGACACTGGTCCCCCGCTTCAACGCTTCTCTGTCCAACGCAGAATTCTCCTGCACATAGTTGGTTACATCCGCAATATGAACACCAAGATGATAAGTCCCGTTTTCAAAGGACACACTGACTGCGTCGTCCAAGTCCTTGGCATCTTCCCCGTCAATGGTAACCATAGTCATATCACGCAGGTCCCTCCTTCCGGCCATATCTGCCTCCGAAACCTCATGGGCAACCCGTTCTACCTGATTCATAACCTTCTCGCCAAACTCCATAGGAAGCTCGTAGCCACGGACAATGGACATAATATCCACACCCGGATCATTGATATGCCCCAGAATTTCTACTACTTTTCCTTCCGGACTCTTATAATCAGAACCGTAATCGGTAATCTCCACCACAACCTTATTGCCGGTTACTGCTCCTTTGGAACGCTCCCTTGGCACGAAAATATCCTGAGGCAATTTGGAAATATCGGGCACCACAAATCCATAATTATTCTTGGACTGCTCATAGGTACCCACCACCTGATTCATGCCTCTGGCCAGAATCTTCACTACCTGAGCCTCCTGGCGCTTTCCGCTGTTCTTGTCCGGCACTTCGCTCAACAACGACACTTGGACCGTATCTTTATGAAAGGCTCCGTGAACCTTATCCTCCGGAATGAACAGGTCATCCTCTCTTCCCTCGACTTCCACAAATCCAAAGCCCTTAGCATGACTGATAAAGGTACCGGTCAGTACTTTGCCGTTGGACTTCATGTATTTTCCCTTACTGGTAATCATGAGCTTACACTCTTCCAGAAGCTCCTCAAGAATACTGTGGAACTCCTGTCGGTCCTCTTTTGACACCTGAAGGAACATGGCAAGTTCCTTTTCCTTCATAGGGACATATAACTCATCATTTACCAGATCACAAATAACTTTCTTTCTCTTCTCTCTAATATCCATATTCTTTCCTTACTGAGTCTGCCGCACCGTATGCTATCATGCGCTTTTCCTATCCAGGATGACGCGTGAACTGGTTGTACAAAAAAAGCACCCTATATCACTAGAGTGCTTTTGTCTTTGCTTCTTAAAATACGCTCAGATTCAGTATTGCCGCAAGTACGATAAAACATACAGCCAAAATCTTGGTAATCTTGACCAAAAGGCCTTCCATGGAACGTCCCTTGTTCTTGCCCCAGTAAGTCTCTGCTGCTCCGCTGATGGCACCAAGTCCTGCTGATTTTCCCTCCTGCATCAATACCAGCACGGTAAGTGCAATACATACCAATATAAAAATAATAGTTAAAACGATTTTAAGCGCTCCCATTTCCACACCTCCTAATGTCAAGCAAATGTTATTCTACCACATTATTCAATTAATTTCAACTGATTTTCCAAAATTCCTCAGTAAATTGTGTAACAGTTATTTTTCACTATCCGGCTAGTTTAGCTCCATCTTTAATCCACTCTCTCACAATCCCCACATCGCACTGTACAACCTCAGCAATTCGTTCCTCAGACATGCCCATTCTTGCAAGATTTAACGATGTAGCTTTTGCCTGTTCAATTCTGCCTTCTTTTCTACCTTCTTTTCTGCCTTCTTTTCTACCCTCTTTTCTGCCCTCTTTTCTGCCTTCCCGCCGTCCCTGACGCCGACCTTCGCGAAGCCCTTCACTCTTCCACATTTTCTTACCATTCTCTAAAATCTCATCCGTAATAGCACACATAATATCATATCCTCCTTCTTCGCACTTCAAAAAATGTATTCTCTTCGATAAATCTCCCTGGCTCATATCCATTGGATCTGCTGTTTTAAAATAGTTCATCAGCTTTGCAACTGCCGAATCATCATCAACTGCAGCATTCACGTACATTATATGCTTACCATCATCATATGGAATGTCAGTATCATTAAAAGTTTGCTCTACCCGATAAATCGCCTTGCCCTGTTTCCATATGTCGGTTTCGGTGATATAAATAATCTGTACCTCAGGCATCTCATCATAGGATTTTCCTTTCTGCAGGAATTCACTGTCTATCATGGCACCATAGAATCTGGTCCGTCTGGCGTGATCAATAGTATCCGCCCTCTGAATTTCAATTGAATATAATTGTCCTTTTCCATCTTCAGCCAAAATATCCAGCACTGCATCATGAGATGTTATCTTTGCTATATGGTATTGAATTCTGATTTCCTTTACCACCAGATCATCAATTCCGGTTATAATCCTCAGAACATACTGGCACGCAGGAATGTCATTCAGTGCCACTGACATAAATACGTTACTCATCAAATTAAAACTCATCACTTTAACTAAGCTCTTTTCCCGCAGGCTGATTCGCTGCTTTTGCTTTTTCTTCTGCTTATTTTCTTTTTTAACTTTTTGTTTCTTCTGATCGTTCTTTTCTTCCATAAACCTCCTATCCTGTATCAAAGCACATATCAGGAAGAAGATTTCTATTCAGTAAACTGTTTTATTATTATCATTGTAGCATAATGCATTCTAATTTGCAACCATATTTACGCAAATATGTTTAATTCTTATCCATACGTGCCTTTGACACGCTCATTTTCTTTATTCAGTTGTATCAAGTTAAAATACGGACGAAATGCCCAGGATTCAGCCCTAAAAAGCAAGGCTAAAAAGACTTTTCACTTTAGACTTCCTGCTTTATGATGTCTCCTGCAATACAGGAAATATCATAAGGCAGTTTTCTCTTTTGTAAGGTAATCTCAATGCTTAGAAGTATTAAGAGATTTTTTATATTATACGGCACTACATAAGATTTGTCAATCTGCTGTTGCACATGTAAAAAAATTTAAAATACCTCCCAAAAGTCTGTTTCTCAATTCCAACTTTCAGGAGGCATTTCATACCAAATTTAATTTTTACTAAATAAATATCCAGGCCATCAGCATAAACAGCAAGAAGATTATGACAATAACAGGCATGATTACCAGCACTGCAGAAATGATCATTGCTTTCATATCATTCTTCTCCAAGCCGCCTTCCGCTTCTATTTCCTCGCGAAGCTTGCGTTCGGCTTCCGGATCATACTTTTTTAATTTCTTAAACTTATCAAAGGCCATTTATTCATTCTCCGTAGATTTTGCCGTCCGTTCAAACAGATAATTTCCGTTCTCATCAATCTTCTTATCCAAGAAATGACAGGCAACAAAATGACCGGGGTTAACCTCTACATATGGAGGCGGAACTCTCTTACATTTATCGCAGGCCATATAGCAGCGGGTATGGAACTTACATCCCTCAGGCGGACGGATAGGGCTGGGAATATTTCCTTCCAGAATAATCCGTTCCTTCTTCTCTGAATCGGCTTCTGTCGTAGGTATAGAGGACAAAAGCGCAACCGTATACGGATGACGGGGATCTGCAAATATCTCTTCCGCGGTACCTAACTCAACCATATTTCCCAGATACATAACGCCGATGCGGTCAGAAATATAACGTACAACGGACAGATCATGAGAAATAAACAGGTATGTCAGATTCTCTTTCTCTTTCAGTTCTTCAAGCAGATTGATGATCTGGGACTGAATGGATACATCCAATGCGGAAACACATTCGTCACACACAATAAATTTAGGCTTTACGGCAAGCGCACGGGCAATACAAATACGCTGACGCTGACCGCCGGAGAACTGATGAGGATAACGATGCAGCATGTAATCCTGCAGACCACACTGTTCCATGATCCTAATAATGTAATCCTTCATCTTAGGATCACCGGCCTTAAAGAATTTATGGGTTGTCAGGCCTTCTCCGATAATCTGTCCCACCGTCATACGGGGATTTAATGAAGAATAGGGATCCTGGAAAATAATCTGGATATCCTTACGCAAAATACGCATTTCATTATATTTCAGCCTGCTTAAATCAATACCGTTATCAAGCATTGTCTCATACTTGCAAAACTCTTCATTATCTGCATATTTGCTCTTTAAATCAGCAACTGCCTTTTCATCATCCTTAAGAACTGCCTTCAGCTGCTCCACTTCAGGCATAAGCTTCTCTTTTTTGGCACGAATTGCTTCAGCCTTCTTTAATTCCTTGGAAACCTTGGCTGCTGAATTTTTAACGGAAGAATCCTCCTGCAATTCCTTAGCCACTGCTTCATGGAAAGCAATTTCCCCATCCAGGTCACGAATCTGTTCATTCAGCTTGCTGAGCTTTACGTTCGTTTTAAACTTCTTCAGCAACAGCTTGGCACCCTCTGTGCAATTATCCAGTGCCGCAAAACCACCCATGATCTTTACAACATTCTGGAATGCCGTGTGAGCTTCTGCCTCCAGCAGATTCTTTGTCTGATGCTGGAAAAAGGTTGCTTCCTCGCCTGCATTTTCGCATTCTGCTGCAGCTGCTGCAGCTTTTGCCTGCATCTTCTTATAGTTGGCAATCATCTTCGGTGCATTACGCAATGTTTCCTCCACGTAAGAAGGCGCAAACTCCTCAAGAGTACGACCATAATA
Organism: Acetatifactor sp.; assembly: GCA_045124375.1. Taxonomy (GTDB): domain Bacteria; phylum Bacillota; class Clostridia; order Lachnospirales; family Lachnospiraceae; genus Acetatifactor. The sequence continues at coordinate 1,701 of JBGVLR010000195.1, read as the reverse complement.
CAGTGTACTTCCGGCAGTCTGATCGTAGAGCTGAAGTACAGTACGGCCAAGCGTGGACTTACCACAGCCGGATTCTCCTACAAGACCAAATGTTTCACCATTTTTGATATCGATAGTGATGTCCTCATTTGCGCGGACATAAAGCTGCTCCTTCTGGAAGATGCTGGACTTTGCAATGGGAAAATACTTTTTAAGATTCGTGATTGATAACAGCGTTTCTGTGTTCTTCACTGCAGCGCACCTCCTTTTGTGGATAGAAACAGCGTACTTTCTGCCCGGGTGCTACTTCCAGCAGCTCAGGCTCCTGTTCCATACATTTCTGTGTTGCATATTTACATCTCGGAGCAAATTTACATCCCTTAGGCAACGCCAAAGGATGAGGAACTACACCGGGAATCGGCTCTAATTTTTCAGAAAGCTTATCCATACGTGGAATAGAGTGCATCAAGCCTTCTGTATACGGATGGCTGGTAGGACAATCCGTAAAGATAACCTTTGCGGAGGTCTGCTCTACAACCTGACCGCAATACATTACTACCACGTCATCTGCCATCTCATTGATGACTCCCAGGTCATGTGTAATGAAAATAATGGCGGTACCGTTATCTCTCTGCAAATCATTCATCAGGCGAAGGATCTGAGCCTGAATAGTTACATCAAGGGCTGTCGTTGGTTCATCTGCAATCAGAATCTTCGGTTTGCAGGCCAATGCCATAGCGATCATAACACGCTGACGCATCCCTCCGGACAACTGATGGGGATATTGTCTCAGGACCTCCTCCGGATTAGGAATCTGAACTGCGGCAAGCATCTCCAGCGCTTTCTTCTCAGCTTCCTTCTTCTTCATATGCTGATGAATCATGAAAGGCTCACTTAACTGTCTCTTTATCGTAAATACAGGATTCAGGCTTGTCATAGGCTCCTGGAAGATTACGGAAATTTTATTTCCGCGAATCTCGTACATCTCCTGCTGACTCAATTTGGTCAGATCCCGGCCTTCAAACAAAACCTCTCCTTCAGCAATATATCCATTTCCATCCAGAAGCTGTAAAATGCTCATTGCAGATACAGACTTTCCGGAACCGGATTCACCTACAATACCTATTGTCTTTCCAGGCTCCAATACATAGGAAACATCATTAACAGCCTTGACGGTTCCTTTTCTGGTTTTGAAATACGTATGAAGGTTTTTAACTTCTAATAAACTCATCTCTACACCTCCACCAATTATTTCTCCTGGCTGCTCTTAGGATCAAGAACATCACGCAGGGTATCACCTATAATGTTAATACTAATGGTTGCAACAGCAAGGAAGAGTGCTGGGAACACCCACTGCCACCAGTAGTTCTGGATTACGATGGAGTTGTTTGCACCGTAGAGCATATTACCCCATGTTGGCTGTGGCTGCTGAACACCGAATCCCAAGTAAGACAGAGAAGACTCTGTTAACATACAGGAAGCAAAGTTCAGTGTTACGTTTACCAAAATAATAGAAATAACGTTTGGTAAAATATGAACGAATGCGATTCTCTTTTCCTTTACACCCATAGACTTCGCTGCAAGTACGAATTCTTTTTCACGTTCTGCTAATACCTGTGCACGGATCATACGTGCCAGTCCGGTCCAGCTTAGCAGACCTAACATAATCATGATAATAAATATTCGTACAGTCTCTCCTATGGGCATCGTGCGGATGACATA
>JBGVLR010000194.1:0-2219 GCA_045124375.1 Acetatifactor sp. | reverse complement strand
GGAGACCGGGTCATCTTAACCTATAAAGAATACGAATTACTTCATCTGTTCCTTTCTCAGCCGGGTATTGCGTTTACCAGAGAGCAACTGCTATCGAGTGTATGGAATACGGAATATGCAGGAGAAACCCGGACGGTGGATATGCACATCCGTACCCTTCGGCAGAAGTTGGGCAGCTACGGTCATATCATCGAGACAGTTCGCAATGTAGGCTACCGCCTGGAGGCTAATCATGACAAGTAAGATATTCCGTTCCACGGTGCTTGTTGCTGTCATTGTGCTGCTGTGCAGTCTGGGTGTTGTGATGGGTGTCCTGCATAATCATTTCACGCAGGTACAGGTGGAGCAGCTGAAGGATGAACTGAGTCTGGCGGTCACCGGTACGGAACAGTACGGCAATGCTTTTCTGGAAAATGTGGAGGCTGACCGTTTCCGCGTGACCTGGGTTGATACGGATGGTACCGTCCTGTTTGATACGCAGGCGGATCAGACAATCATGGAGAACCATGCAGACCGCGAGGAAATCCGGGAAGCTATGGAAACAGGTTTCGGCAGCGCAGTTCGTACATCCGCCACCATGACTGAACAGACCTATTATGAAGCGCAAAAGCTCAAGGATGGCACTGTACTGCGTATTTCCACCAATCAGGAATCTGCATTGTCGCTTATGATTGGGATGATTTGGCCCATTATCCTTATTGCAGTTCTGTCAATCGGTCTTTCCGCACTTCTAGCCAGACGCATGGCAAGGCGCATCGTGGAACCTTTGAATAAACTGGATTTGGAACAGCCGCTTAAGAATGAAGTCTATGAGGAAATATCCCCGCTTTTGCACCGCATTCATCGACAGCATAACCAAATTCAAATGCAGGTTGAAAAAATGAAGCGGAAAGCCGATGAGTTCAATCAGATTACTGCCAGTATGCAAGAGGGACTTGTGCTGCTGGATAGCTACGGTAAGATCGTTAGCATCAACCCTGCAGCGCAAAAGTTGTTTGAAACCGACGGGGATTGCATTGGCAGAGACTTTCTTATGATTGACCGGACCAGAGCGATGCGCAGTGCTGTAAATGATGCTCTGGATAAAGGCCGTGCGTACGCACGGGAGAATCGGAATGGTCGGGACTATCAGTTTGATCTCAGCTGCATTAAATCCGATGACATGGTAATTGGCGCAGTAATTCTGGCCTTTGATATTACGGAGCGGCTGAATTCAGAACAGATGCGCCGCGAGTTTTCTGCAAATGTGTCCCACGAACTGAAGACACCTTTGCAGGGTATTATCGGCAGCGCCGAACTGCTGGAAAGCGGCATGGTGAAACCAGAAGATACCCCTCGTTTTGTAGGTCATATCCGCAAGGAAGCTGCCCGTTTGGTGAATCTGATTGAAGATATCATCCGACTTTCTCAACTGGATGAAGGTGTGGAGCTGCCCACTGAAAAAGTGGATATGCTGGCTTTGGCGGAGGATGTAAAGGAAATTCTCGACACTAGCGCAGCTGAAATGAATGTGCGGGTCGATGTGACCGGTGCAGGTTTTGCTGTTATGGGTGTTCGAAGAATGCTCCAGGAGATCATTTATAATCTCTGCGACAATGCCATCAAGTACAATGTTCCAGGCGGCAGTGTAACGATCCACGCAGAAAACAACCGTCTGGTTGTTAGCGATACCGGTATTGGCATTCCTGCAGAACATAAGGACCGGATTTTTGAGCGGTTCTACCGGGTGGACAAGAGCCACTCTAAAGCATCCGGCGGTACCGGTCTTGGCCTTTCCATCGTCAAGCACGCTGCAGCTTACCACAGGGCAAGTATCGATCTAACGAGTACACCGGGAATTGGAACTACGATTACGTTGACGTTCTAAAAGGGAGAATATGAGTAGTCTTAATAGATTTCGATGGATTTCCAGTGCGCTGGCTTTGCTATTTACAATCTTTTGTGCCATTGGTACAGCTCTCCAATTGTATGTTCTGGAAGCGTTTTGTATTGTTGCACTGTTTGTGGTTATCTTTCTTATTGTGATTAAGAATAGATGCCCGGACTGTAAAAGAAGTCTTCCTATCCATCCTCCACTTTTGCGTGAGGAAGAGTACTGCCAGTCCTGCGGAAGTAAAATTGAATAAACAACTGGCCGCATCCATGATATGTACCCCCAATACTGGACACCCAGTATTGGGGGTATTTTCATGAAGTACAGTTACGAATTTAAGTTAATG
>JBGVLR010000193.1:0-55927 GCA_045124375.1 Acetatifactor sp. | reverse complement strand
TTTCGTAGAAATAGCAGAAATTCTACTATAGTTCTACAGAATTGCAACAAAGCTCCCTAAGTGGCTGATTTAGAGAATTGAGATAAAAGTCTCCTAAACACTTAACCTGGTGAATAGGTGATTTTCTAAGACCAAAAAACTCTGGGGCACACGAAAACGAAAAGAAAAATATGTAAGGCTCTGTAGTTCAACGGATAGAACACAGGTTTCCTAAACCTGGGATATGAGTTCGATTCTCATCGGAGCTACTTTTTCAGCTCACACTTTCAAAGTGTGGGCTTTTTTGTTCCGCAAATTCCGCAAAAATCCGCTATCTTTGCGGTGAAAAGTTCTACAATAGTTCTACAGAAGCAGATGGCTACATTCAAAGCGGAGGTGTATGCTCACCAGAAAAGGGAGGATGGCACCTATAACATTAAGATCAGAGTAACCCAGAACAAACGGAAAAAGTATCTGGCTACAGTATGGTATGTGAGTAAGGAGGATCTTACACGCTCTCTGAAACTGAAAAATCAAAAGTACATAGACCTCACGGATGATCTTATTAAAAAGTATCGTGATAGGTGTGATCGTGTCGGTGAGAGGCTAAAGACAATGAGCGTGGAGCAGGTGGTGGATCTTATCACCTCAGACCAACAGGAAAAGTTTGAGCTGGATATAGTGGCGTACACATGGAAAGTGATTGAGGGGCTGAAAGCCTCTGGGCATGGTGGTAACGCTGCCAGTTATATCACTGCAATCAGATCACTGGTTAAGTTCGTAGGCAGGGAGAAAGTGATGATCTCAGAAATTACGGTAAAGTTCCTGAATGATTGGATAGCCTGGATCGGTAAGCAGCCGAATGTTACCAGGGGTTATGTACAGCACAACTACCTTAACAGGATGAGGGCGATTCATAACCGAGCTAAAAAGGAGTTCAACGATGAGGATGCTGGTATTATCAGGATTCCAAACTCTCCATTCAACCATATTGATTTTCCAAAGCTGCCAGCTCCCAGGAAACGAGCTTTGACTATTGAGCAGATCCAGGCGATAGCTAACCTGGAGTATTCAAAGATCATGCAACCAGGTACCAATAGATTCAACTTTGCCAGGGATATGTTTCTGCTGAGCTTCTGCCTGGTTGGTATCAATGCTATAGACCTGTATAATTGTACGGACTGCAAGGATGGCAGGATCACCTACCAGAGAACAAAGACAAAGGAGAGGCGTGTGGATAAGGCAGAGATCTCCATCAAGATAGAGCCAGAGATCCAGGCACTGGTAGATAAGTATAGGGATCCATCTGGTGAAAGGGTGTTCAAGTTCTATAAGATGTACTCCAGTTTAGATACGCTGAGTGCTGCCATTAACAAGGGGCTTAAAAAGATCGGTGAGCTTGTGGGTGTGGATGATCTGGAGTTTTACGCTGCCAGGCATTCCTGGGCTACCATAGCCCTTAATGATGCAGAGGTGGATAAGTACACCGTACACACTGCCCTTAACCATGTGGATGATTCTATGAGGGTAACAGATATGTATATACGCAAATCCTGGGATCCGATAGATAAAGCAAACAGGAAAGTGCTGGATCTGGTACAGCTTTCACTTGGTAAAGTAGAGGAGCCTATATATTTGCCTAAGCAAAAATAAGAATTTGCCTAAGCAAAATTCAAGCAAAAAGGTAAGCAAAAGGGTGAGCAAAACATTTGCCTAAGCAAATAAAGGTGTTTTGCCTAAGCAAATTTTTATAACTCGCTGAAAATCAATAGTGGCGTACTGGTAAAAATGCCTGTTTTGCGTTTTGCCTAAGCAAAAGTATATCATTTGCCTAAGCAAAAATTTGTAAAGTGTTGATAATCAGTAATGGCTTTATCTGGTTTGAATATAGTTTTGCCTAAGCAAAAGCACCCATTTTGCCTAAGCAAAAGTTTTGAGCTGCTATACATATATACTATAATATATAAGAATAAATATATAATAAGGTTATAGTATAAGTATATAGATAGGGGGTGTGGGGGAAAGATAGAAAAAGGCGATACCAGAAATATGGTACCGCCTTTCTTGTTGTTAGTCCTTTGCGAACATTTTGCCAGCTCCAGTAAGAAGCCATCTGGCACTTACTCCGTACTCCCTTACCATAGGTTGCAACCAGGAAACCTGAAACCAGCCACGATCAAGATCTTTTCTCTGGGCGATAAAGTTTCTCCTGTCTATTTCGTACAGCCTACAGTAGGTGTTTACGCCTCTGATCTTTTTGCTCTCTATAATGGCATCCAGGGCACTATAGAAGCGTTCCATAATCTGTTTGCTCACTGTAGTATTCATTTTTTTAGAGTAACATTTTTCGTTATTTCATAGGGCTGTCCTGAAAGATCCACTCTTAATGTGTCGTACCTATCCATGTTATCAGACCAGCAATAAGGTAGAGAAAATCTATCCTCATACAGTGTTATTGGCTTTGATGTTTCGCCAGGTGCCTGTCCTATCATACCCAGTGGGTAAAGATTGCTATTTGCTTCTCCATTGGTTATGGTGAGGTATCGTACCTGTATTGTTTCTCCACCATCCAGCACGCCAGGATCGTCTGTTTTTGAACACGAAAACAATAAGGCTGTAACAACGAATAAAACTATATTTTTCATGGTAACATACATTGCAAGTGTATTATATCATTATTTAATGATTCAAGGAATGAGGTAGGTTTATTTTCTATTTTGGCTGCTGTGATAGCACAAGCGATCTCCTTTCTTACCTCCAGGATCCTCTCTGAATTTACCTGGTAATTTCCATTGGTAGCCTCTTTGTAGAGGTTGATCACCATTCTGTAATACTTTTCCATTATATCAAATTCTCATCTATTTTTGTTTCGTTATTTACTCCCAGGCATATCATATCTGAATCAAACAGCAATCCGATATGATATGCAGACTGGATCCACTGGCATAGGAGCGTATCTCCTATGCAGTCTTTGGAATTAGGCTCACCAACCACACTTACTATTTCGCTGTAGGTTTTTCCTGTAAGCGTACCCAGTTCTACAAACTTGTTATTCAGTTCCTGGCTTGGTGTTGTGCCAAAAGCCTTGATTATAGCACCCAGAATGATAGCTGCTATAGGTAATAAGAATATCCACCACATAAGCATTATTTTACAGACATACAAAGCAAAACTCTATAAACTCCGTGTATATCCTCCCAGGCTACTTCAAACGGAGCGAAAATAGGATCTGTGTTTATAGAAACACATCGCACATATCCATCCTTTTGAGAGGGTACCAGGACTTTAACCACAACACCGTTACAGGTATCTAATACATAGACCTTACCCCACTCTATAAATGCCTTTTCGTTGATTCTCTTAATAAAGATCTGAGATCCGTTAGGATATTCTGGAGCCATACTATCACCACTGATCGGCATGGCGAAATCGGCTCCTCTGATCGGTGATACAACCTTTTCACAATCGCTCTCCTTAACAGATACTACAAAATCATTCAAGCTGCCTCCCTGGGCTGCTATTGGAAGCAAGGGTATCAGCTTTGCAGTGATCTCCTCGCTTGTTTCGCTATCTCCTGGAGTTTCCAGAGTTCCCTCACTATCTCCAGTGATCAGCATTTCACCTACACCGCTTTTCAACCAGGCTATATTAAGTTCTGGGTAAACCTCTTTGATTTTCTGTAGTGTGTTTTCTCTAATACTATCTCCCACTTTGTTTGCCCATCCGTTACTCATTCCGATAGAGATCTCAAACTTTTGCTGCCCCAGTTTCTTGTAACGCAAAAATTGGAGCAATCTTTCTTTAGTTTCGCTCATAATTACCGAGTTTAATTCTAATTTGAAAATCAATTACTTACACTTTTTCGCAAAAATAATTAGAAAATAATTCAGGAAAAGTTTGGATTATTAGAATTATTCTCTGTATCTTTGCGGTACTATTTAGGGAATAGTGGTGCAAATATAGTGAAAATGTGTTTGCCGAACATAATTAACCGAGTAAAAAATGAAAAAAAGTACATTCAGAAAAATCTATGACAAGCTGCCAGCTCAAAAGGTGGTGGCTCCAAAAACAGAGTGGATTAAGCGGATGGCTGACATTTGCAAGGTACATCCAACAACTGTACGCTGTTGGCTGGCAGGCACACAAAAGCCTGATGCACTCAGAATCTCTTTGCTCTCTAAGGAGCTTGGAGTAGCAGAAAACGAATTGTTTAACTAATCAAAATGCAACACCGATTATGAAAGCAGAAACTTTAGGAAATCTTATTTGGGTAGCTATCTGGGCTATTCTTGGTTTATCAGCTCTTATTGGAGCTATCTTCTTTGGTGCGTACTGGCATTTCTTCACTGCTGGTATGTGCTTCGTTATGGCTATTGTTCTCTATAACGATGATGCCTACGGATGCGAGAGCGTGAAACATTACTTTGAAAAGGTTGCACGAGCTAAAAGAATCCGATAATGCAAATCACTTTGGAATTATACGAGCTTAAAAATCTCTGCTCAGAAATGGCAGAGCTTGGTGCTGCTAACTATGTTAAGCAGACTAAGCCCTCTGTGGATCTTATTTCACAGAGAGAGGCGTACAGGCTATTTCAGGAGAGCCGTGTGAAACGCTGGGTGCAAAAGGGTTTCATTACAGGTAGTAGAGGCGGAAGCTCAGCAAATTCTAAAGTTCTCTACTCAATGGCTGATCTCATGGCAGCCGATAAATCAGAAAAAATCAACTCAATCATTAACAGGTAATTGATATGCGAACAATCAAACTGAAATCCTTATCCCTGGTAAATTTCAAGGGAGTAAGAAGCCAGGAAATCAATTTCTCCGATCAGGTAACTGTAGTGTGTGGAGAAAATGGTACTGGTAAGACTACTGTGTTTGATGCGTTCCTGTGGCTGCTGTTCGGTAAGGACAGTACAGGTCGCTCAGATAGTAATTTCAACATTAAAACGCTGGATCCCCAGACTGGAAAGCCTATTCTACACCTGGAGCACTCTGTTACGGGTGTGCTGGATGTGGATGGCACCGAAATCAAGCTACAGCGTTGCTATGTGGAAAACTGGGTTAAGCCCAGAGGTACTACAGAGGAAACTCTACAGAATCACAAGACAGAGTATTTCCTGAATGATGTAAAACTGGCTACCAAAAAGGAGTATGATGCAGAAATAGCAGCTATCCTCCCTGAGGATCTTTTCAAGATGGTAACAAATCCTTTCTGCTTCACCTCATTAAAGCCAGATGTGCAGAAATCTATGCTCCTGGATATGGCTGGCAGTGTTACCGATGATGAGGTAGCCCAGCTCAAACCTGAATACCTGGAGCTGCTTGCTCAGCTTTCTGGGCGTTCACTGGCTCAGTATGCCAAAGAGGTAGCAGCTAAGAAAAGAGCTTGCAAGGATGAGCTGGCAGTGATACCGAGCCAGATAGACACTGCAAACCGATTGAAGCCAGAAGCTGAGGACTGGGTAGCACTGGATGCAGAGCTGGCAGAAAAGAAGCAGCGAGTGGCTGATATTGACAGCCAGATCTCCGACAAATCTAAGATCAACGAACAGGAGTATAGCCGTAAGGCTGGCATTCAGAAGCAGATCGGTGAAAAGAAGATCGCCATAGCTAACAGAGAGAATGCTATCCGTAGCCAGGCAAGCCAGGGAGCACATGAGGCTGATATAAAGATCCGAGATCTGGAATATAAGCTGAGAAACCAGGAGGCAGACCTACAGAGAAAGAGATCTACCCTCTCCTCTATAGAGGCTACCATAACAAGCCTGGATAACGAGCTGAACACATTGCGTGGGCAGTATCGTACAATCAATGCTGAGCAGATCCAGTACCCTGATGGTGCTTTTGTTTGCCCTACCTGTAAGCGACCTCTGGAGGTTGAAGATATGGAGGCTAAGCAAAGAGAGCTACAGGCTAATTTCAACCAGGCTAAGGCTGAAAAGCTCCGTAAGAACAAAGAGCAGGGCGTGGCTAAGGCTAAGCAGAAAGAGCAGCAGCAGATCCAGCGTGAGAATACCCTGGCTGAGATAGCAGCTCTGGAGCAACAGATCACCACTACAAAGGGGCTGATAGAACAGGCGAGAACTAACAGACCAGAGGCACCAGATGTAAATCTGCTTATCTCCAGCGATCAGGAGATTATAGACCTCCGTAATGAGATTACAGAGCTTGAAAACCAACTCACAGTAGATGTGAAGCCTGTAGATACCTCAGAACTCCAGCAAGCTAAATCGGTGCTTAATGAGAATATCCAGGAGCTTTACAAACGCCTGGCTAAGCGTGAGCAGATAGAGCGTGCAGAGCGTGAAATAGAGGCTCTGGAGGAGAAACGAATCCAGAACAACCAGAAGCTGGCAGACCTGGAGAAATGGGAATATACAGCCCTCTCTTTCCAGAAAGATAAGGATGCAAAACTCCTGGAGCGTATCAATGGGCTGTTTAGATTGGTATCATTCTCTTTCGTGGATGAGCAGCTTAACGGTGGTGAAAAGCTCACCTGTGTATGTACGGTGAACGGCACTCCATATCCTGATGTGAATGCTGCTGGTAAGGTGAACGCTGGACTGGATATTATCAATGCCATTTGCCAGGCAAAGGGTATTAGTGCTCCGATCTTCATTGACAACAGAGAGAGTGTAAATCAGATCATCCCTACCATATCCCAGGTTATCAATCTGGTAGTAAGTACAGACAAAGTTTTAACCATAAAATAATCAGCTATGGCACAACAAGCAACAACACAAGTGGTACCGACTGCAACGAGCCAGGCAGGACAGGTAGCAAAGAAGCAGAGAGGTGTAGATCTCCTGAAAAATATGCTCAATGCAGAGAGCGTACAGGCTCAATTCAAGAATGCTCTGGGTAAGAACTCTGGCACCTTTGTAGCCTCAGTTATTGACCTCTACAACGGAGATAAGAGCCTCCAGCAGTGTGAGCCTAAGGCGGTGGTTATGGAAGCCCTGAAAGCTGCTGTATTGCATTTGCCTATTAACAAGGCTTTGGGCTATGCTTTTATCATTCCTTTCAACAATAACAGAAAGGTGAAATATACCGATGAGCAGGGTGTGGAGAGAGAACGCTGGGAGAAAGTGATGGAGCCTACTTTCCAGATTGGTTACAAAGGCTTGATCCAGCTTGCAATGCGTACAGGGCAGTACCGTACACTCAATGCCGATGCTGTGTATGAGGGTGAGCTGAGAAAGGTAAATAAGCTCACTGGAGAGATCGCCTTTGATGGTGAACGCACCTCTGATAAGGTTGTAGGATATTTCTGCTACTTTGAGCTGCTTAATGGCTTTGCCAAAACTCTCTATATGACAGTTGAGCAGATGGCTATGCACGCTAAGCGTTTCTCTAAGGGATTGAAAAAGGAAACTACAGTAGAATCCCTTATTAACCTGGCAGCTCTCCCTGTATCTGACAGCAACGCTGTAGGATGGATGGGTAATTTCCACGGAATGGCTATCAAAACCGTTATCCGTAACCTCCTGAGCAAGTACGGCTATCTCTCTGTAGAAATGCAGAACGCCATAGCTGATGATTACGAGGGTGAAACCTCTGGTAGTGTTCCAGAAGATCAGACACCAGTAGTATTGGATGCAGAAGCGGTGGTATATGAGGATGTTTCACAACAGGGACAGTTGCCAGCTCCAGCAGCAGATCCTCAGGAGGTAGATCCAGGCTATTAAGATATGGAACTGAAAGTATTAGGCAGCTCATCCAGCGGTAACTGTTATATCCTGGATTGTGGGAACGAGGCTCTGATATTGGAGGCTGGGATCCGCTTTCTGGAGGTGAAAAAAGCCCTGGATTTCAACATACGCAAGGTGGTGGGCTGCCTGATTACTCACCAGCACAACGATCACGCTAAGTATATCAAAACGATGGTGGATAATGGCTTTTATACGCTGGCACTGCCTGAGGTATGGGCTGCAAAAGGTATAGAGAGCACACGATCTATCACCCTGGAGCTGGGTAAGGGCTACAAGTTTGGCAATTTCAAGGTGCTGCCATTCAACGCTTACCACGATGTACCATGCGTGGGTTATCTGATAGATCACCCTGAAAGTGGAAAGATAATGTTTCTTACAGATAGTTGTGCGTGTGAGTATCGCTTCAAGGATCTAAGCCACATTCTCATAGAATGTAACTACTCTCATAAGAAGCTCACAGAGGCTATCAGAGCAGGGCGTACACTCCTATCACAGAGAGAACGACTGCTGACCTCTCACCTGGAGCTGGATATGTGTAAGGAGATCCTGGCTACTACAGACCTCTCAAGGGTGGAAAACATTGTGCTGATCCACATATCTGATAACAATGCCGATGAGCAGCTATTTGTATCGGAGGTGGAAAGGACTACAGGAAAGGCGGTTTATGCTGCCAGGAAAGGTTTAACAATAAATGTACAGCGATTATGATTCAAGGTTTCCAACAACAGACACAACCCCTATCACAATATGAGCAGGAGATCCTGGTGCCTATCGTGGTAAGAGGACTACAGACAAAGGTAGGAAAGGCAAACTCCATTACGAATAAGGAGATCTGTTCTGCCCTCAAAGAAAAGGGCTACAAGGTAGATACTCCGAGGCTTCGTAAAATCATAAATCACATAAGGGTTTCAGGACTGGTAAGGTGCGTGGTTGCTACCAGTGATGGCTACTACATTGCTACTACCAGAGGAGAGGTAGAGGACTACCTGAAAAGCCTGGAGAATAGAGAGGGTGCTATCCATGCGGTAAGAATGAGCCTGGAAAGTCAAATGAAATTCTTATGAGAAAGGTACAGGTAGAGAAAAGGAACGGCTTATTTGATCTCAAACCTCTGTATGAGCTATTCAAGCAGTTTTGCGATGGTATCTACAGGATTGAGGTTAAGAAAGTACGAAAGCCCAGATCTAACGATCAAAACGGCTGGCTCTGGGGCTGTATCTATCCTATGCTGCTGGATGCCTTAATAGATGCTGGCTGGGAGTTCGTGAGCGTGGAACAGGTACACGAGTTTTTCAAGGCTCAAATGACAGCCGATAAGGTGATAAACAAGCATACTGGAGAGATCATAGAGTTTCCTGGATCCACTGCTACGATGGACACAGTTACATTTTCTACCTATTGTGAGAAACTGAGAGAGTATGCCAGAGAGTATTTAGGGGTTGAGATACCAGATCCTGATCGCTATTGGAAAACCAATGAAAAGAATATCTAACGCTGCTGTATCTGAGCTGATACGCTTGATACCGATACTGATAGAGCATATTCCACCAGGGCAGAGCCTGAGAGTGCAAAATGCGATAAGATTAGCTAAGAGATTGATAACAAAATTAAAGAAATTGAAAGATGAGCAAAATTGAAATTTCAAAACAGAATGTAGAGGCTGCCTACAAGGTGGCTGATGAGAACGGAAAGAAGCTGCTGGATGCTTTGTTTGGCAAGGCTGCAAAGGCGAACACTCCAAACCTGGATGATTACAAGAGCATCAAGACCTATGAGGATGCTTGTGAAGCTCTGGGGCTTACTCCTATCTACTCAGATCAGGATCCTAAGAGAGCTGTTTGTGAGCATATCAATGATCACTGGGATTATCGCCAGGATATGCCTAAGCACATTATAGCCCTTATGAAGCTGGAAACTATTGCTAAGGCTCTCTGGGGCAGAAACTGGGAGCCTAAGCCAGATGCAAGTGGTGATACATGGTTTTGGTACCCATACTTTGCTTTATGGACTGAGAAAGAGATCCAGGATCTCAACAAGGATCAGAGGGGTGCCCTCCTGTCTGCTTATGCGAATATTGGTGCGTATGCGGGTTTCGGTTCTCTGAATACGGATTATCGCTCCTCGAATGCGAATGCGTACTTTGGGTTCCGCTTGTGCCAAGAAACGGAAGAAAAAGCACGCTATTTCGGTACCCAGTTCGTTGAGCTGTGGGCTGAATACCTGGCATTCAATTTCACTACTGGAGAACGCTTAAAGTAACATATTATTCACCATTAAAAAGTTTCAGGAATGAAAGACATTATGTTAGCGGATTCTCCTGTAGAGGAAAGAGAGGAGATCCTGAGAAACAGTTGCGATCAGATTCTGGAAAGAAGCTACACCAGAAAATTTGATCAGGCAGAGATTAACGAAAGGCGTGCTGAGCTTTCCAATGTGCTTATTCAGATTAACGATCTGGATATGGAGCTGGCAGAAATCAAGGCAGAGTACAAAGGCAAGATCAAGCCACTGCAAGAGCGAATTACCAAGCTCCGTGATGAGCTGAAAGTGGGCGGTGATTGGATCAAGGGCGATTGCTTCAAGTTTGTAGATGAGGAGGAGGGAATGGTAGGTATCTACTCTCCAGAGGGCTATCTGCTTGAACAGCGACCTATGACACAGGATGAAAGACAGCGAAATGTATTCCGTGCCCTCAGAACAGGAACAGAGGGATAGTATTAACCACTAATAATTTCAGAAAATGGAAAAAGAAGAAAAAGGCTTGACCGTAAACATTGAAAACTACACTGGTGAAAAGCCTATTGAAGTAATCTACAGAACAGGTGTAGCAGCTAAGGCTCAGGAATCATTGCCTACTAAGGAGCCAGTGAAAGTGAATATCTCTGGTGTGATCTCCACTCCTTTTGACTGGTTGGAGAAACGCATAGATCTGGTGGATCAGAAGCGTGCAAATGTGCTGGTGAATCGTGAGAGTATGACAATCACCCTCACAGTGAACGAAGATGATGAGTACACTAAGGGCGTGCTGAAAGGTACAGTAGAGCTTTCCGATGTGTTCAAGAAATTCAACATCAACGGAAATACTGGCTGGAATCCTAACAAGCTGGGGCAGTTCTTACGCCTTAACAGAGGTGTGTTTGCCGACAAAGAGCAGTGCATGGTACTTGTTACCAAACTCAAAAACTTTACAGCCAAAGCAAAGGCTGAGATCCAGAAACAGCGTGATCCATCTGGCTCAATGGCTGAGGTGTACAGAGTAGAGGTAGAGAGCAGCTTGCCTAAGAGCTTTACTATCGTGGTGCCGATCTTCAAGGGTACTGCAAAGACAGCGATAGAGGTAGAATTTGATCACTACCTCGTGGATGGTGAGGTGGCTCTACAGCTCGTTTCTCCAGGTGCTAATGAATGTGTAGAGCAGTTCAGAGATAACTGCCTGGATGAGGTGATTAACAAGATCCGTGAGATCGCACCAGAAATCCCAATTTTGGAGGTATAAGACACTGAAAACTCAGAGCTGGGTAGTAACCCTGCCCAGCTCATAAAAACTCAAACAATGGCTAAAAAAACAACAAATAAACCGATGCCTCTTGATACAGGGGAATGGCTAAGCCCCAGGATGAGGGTGCTGCCTCCAGATGTGAGGGGGCTGTGGGTTGATCTGTTGTGCTGTATGTGGGAGAGTTCAGAGCGTGGCGTTATGGTGAAATCCAACCAGGTTGCACACACCAAACAGGAGATTATACGCATGATCGGTGTTGATGCTACAGGTAGTGATGCCTGGCTGGATCTATTAGTGGAAAACGGATTTTGTGCTGTAAGGGAATCCGATGGAGCTTATTACAGTAGGCATATAGTGAGGGAGGAGAATATCAGAGCCAAAAGGCGTGAGGCTGGAAAGAAAGGAGGAGAAATCACTAAGGCTAAGATCTTCTCTGGCGATACTGAAAAGCCTGTAGCTCCAGCAGTTCCTGTTCCTGTAAAGGTTGAAAAACCACCAGAGCAGAGCGATCTGTTTCCTGAGGAGCAATCACCAGAAACTCCACCACCGCTAACTCCAGAGCAGAAAGCAAAGGCAGAAAAGGCAAAGAAATATAAGTATGCTGACTTTGTAACCCTAACCAGGGATGAGTATGCTAAGCTATGTGCTGAGTATGGAGAGGATCCAACAAAGGCGATGATAGACATTCTCAATAACTACAAGGGAAGCAAAGGCAGAAAGTATAAATCAGACTACCTGACAATCAGGGGCTGGGTAAAAGATAAGTATTACGAAGATTTGCAAAGATATGGATCAAAAATCAATGGAGGGGCTACTGAGCCTCCTAAATCACCAGGTGAATCAAGCTACAGCAGCACGCTTTAGCCTGGCAGATAGAGATCCTGAGGAGTTGGCGAATATGCTACTTACTTGCTATAAGGCAGAGGTTATTAAGAGGCGTATGCAGATGATTCAGGATGCTACTACTGAGGACAGAGTGAGAAAGGCTGCAAAGTGGCTCACAGGAAAGCATAAGACAGGTTTACTGATGTATGGAGCTGCCTGTGGAACAGGAAAAACAACTTTGGGAAATGCTATGTGTACGCTCATAAATTACCTGTTTGATAGCCCATATAGCGACAGGCGGAAAACCGTATATAGAACAACGGCTATTAACCTGGTAAAGTTGTATAGCGAGAATCCAGAGCAGTACAACAGAATGGCTACCCAGGAGCTGCTATTTATTGATGATCTGGGCACCGAGCCTGTGAATATCAAGATATATGGCAATGAGTTTTCACCTGTTACAGAGCTGCTGTATAATCGCTATGATCGGAATCGCTGGACTATAGTAACCTCCAACCTCTCAGATGAGCAGATGAAAGAGCGTTATGGTGCCAGAATAGATGATAGGCTAAGAGAAATGTTTGATAAAATCCACTTTCAAGGTACAAGCTACCGCAAATAAAAAGAATTTATTATGCAACAGATTTCAGATTGGAACGAGCTGAGAGATAAGATCCACGCTAATGCGGTGGAGCATGGTTTCTGGGAGAATAATCCCAGCCCAGAGCATTTCCTATGCCTGGTGATCTCAGAGCTTATGGAATCGGTGGAAGCACACCGAAAGGACAGGCGAACAGATCCGAGCCTGTTAGCACATTTCAAGGATCCAGGAGAGTATCAACCTGGTAGAACAGGCTTTGCTGATTACTTTGAAATGTATGTGAAAGATACTGTAGAGGATGAGCTGGCAGATGCCATTATCAGAATACTGGATTTGGCTGGTGCTCACAATGTGAATATGAATCTGAGGGATGTAACCAGACCGATGTTTCCTGAGAATGGAAGCCGATACACTGAGAATATCTACCAGATCGTACAAACGCTTGTAAGGGATAGCGTACCTCTGGATATAGCCCTGAATGCGTGCCGTATGCAGATATGCAAGCTGGCAGAGAGTATGGGTATCAATATAGCCTGGCACATTGAGAAAAAGATGATCTACAATGCCTCCAGGAGTTACAAACACGGAAAGAATTACTGATATGAAACAGACAGGCAAAAAGAAAGCGATCCTAACCCTCTGCAAGTCGTTTCCTGTAACCCACTCCAGAGCTGGAGAGCCTACAGGCTTTGAGGACAAACTGAAAGCTGGTGAAAAGATCCACACCATACGCTACAACGCAAAAGGAGTATGGGAGGAGCGATACCAGGGTATCAAGTCTGGCAGAAAGTACCTCAGTGTAAGAGAGTGGACTGGCAGACCTTACAACTCAGAACAGAGGGAGTTTGCCCAGTATGAAAAGATTGGGCTGCAAAAGGTAACAATGGTGAACAGCTCCACAGATGCCTATCCTCAGATCTGGATTGATGATAAACAGGTACCGATCCAGGTTGTGGCAAAGAATGATGGTTTGAGTGTGGAGGACTTTGTGGAGTGGTTTTTCTGCAATAACAAGGATAACACCTTTGAGGGCGTGGTGATCCACTTTACAGACTTTAGATATTGAGTTATGTGCTGCCCACTTTGTAAGACCGATTCCCTGGTGAAAAAGCCAGAGGGTACAATCACAGACCAGGTAACACTTATCAGATGCTCTGCCTGTGGTTTCTCCTGGAGAGAGGTTGTAAACAAGGTTAGAGGCAAAGATATAGTAACAATCAAGATTATTAGAAATGGAAACTAATGCAACAAAAAGGACTGATATATTCCTGATAGATCCCAGAAATATAGTCGTAATGGATAATTTCAATGTTCGTAGAGATTTTGATCTTAACGAGTTGAAAGAACAGATCAAGGCTAAGGGAGTGCTTAACCCTATAACCGTAATCCCTTTCAAGGATGAGAACGGCAAAGAGCTTTATAAGCTGGTGGATGGAGAGAGGCGTTATCGTGCCACTATGGAGGCTATTGGAGAGGGTGCAAACATTCCCTGGATCAAGGCTCTCAAAGCTCCTAAGGATGCCACTACAGAGGATCTGTACATAGAGCAGATGATGAGAAATGAGGGTAAGCGTTTCACTGAGTATGAATGTGCCCTGATGTTTCGCAGATTCAAAGAGGAGTTTGGTTACAGCCAGGTAGAGATAGCGGATAAGTTCAAGAAATCCCCAGCTTTCGTAAGCAAGTGCCTCTCTCTCCTGGATCTTCCACCCTACATACAGGAAAAGATCGTAAGAGGTGAGCTTTCGGCAAAGGCAGCCAGGGAGATCGCTTCAAGCTATGAAACCCCAAAGGAACAGGTAAAGGCTGCAAAGTCGGCTGTGGATTCTGCCCTGAAACAGGGTAAGGCTTTAGCAACAAACAAGGAGGTGCTGGGAAACCTCAAAGATTCCAGAGAGGCTAAGAGCATTTCCGAGGCTCTGAGAAAGGTTTGGGCTTACCTGGATGGTGGCAGCACCCTGGTAGATATTGATGCCCTGGCAAAGCTGCTGGATAAGACAGAGAGCCTGAGCCAGGCGATGCGAGAATACAAAAAACAGATGTAGCTATGGGAAAGATAGAGGTTACTATACAAATTTCTCCAAGCAGTGAAAGAGAGCCAGGAGTACCGAAAGCGAAACTGCCCAGGAAACTCAAAAAGGACATTATCAAGGTGGCTGGCAGAACTGCCTACAGGGAAATGATTGCTAAAATGCAACAGTATTACAATGCGTTTGGATATAGAAAGTTTAACATAAAACGGACAAAAGGATGAAAGTGTTATTTTTTGACCTGGAAACTACAGGTGTGTTGGTAAATCTTCACGGCATTCACCAGATAAGCGGTGCTGTAGTGATTGATGGAGAGATCAAAGAGAAATTCAATTTCAAGGTACAGCCGAAACCTGGTGCTAAGATTGATGCAAAAGCCCTGGAGGTGGGCGGTGTTACCGAGGAGCAGATCATGGCTTACCCTCCTATGGGAGAGGTGTACAAGCAGTTTGTGGCAATGCTCACTAAGTATGTGGATCGCTTCAACAAAAAGGATAAGTTTTTCCTGGCTGGCTTCAATAACGCTCACTTTGATAATGAGTTTCTGAGAGCCTGGTTTACCCAGAATGGCGATAAATACTTTGGATCCTATTTCTGGAGTAACAGCCTGGATGTAATGGTGCTGGCTACTCCTTACCTGGCAGCTCAGCGTGCCGATATGGAGAATTTCAAGCAGGGTACCGTAGCTAAGGCTCTGGGGATCCAGGTGGATGATTCAAGGCTCCACGATGCAGAGTACGATATAGAGATCTGTAAGGCTATCTATGATATTGTTTCACCGTATAAATTATAAAGCTATGGAAGAAAAGAAATTGATTGATCCTATTGAGGAAACAGGTGCACCAGCACCAGGTAGAGTTAAGGTATTCTATCCTGAATACTGGGCAAAGCGTAAGAACAGGCTTAACCCAAATCTGGTTAAGGAGCTGGAGGAAACGGCTGCAAGAGAGCCAGAGGTTACGGATGATCACGGATCATACAAGCCTGGTACATTCCTTTTCAAGAACACCGTAGTAACAGTACGCAGAGAAAGCGGTATGTGGAGCTGCCATATCTTTAGTGAGCATCCTATAGGATTGCCACTCATTAAGGAGGTGCGATACAAGTTCCTGCCAGATAACTGCTGTATGGCTCAGTTGTTCGGTACCAGAGAGGAAAGCAACGAATTAAAGGGTGTTGTCCTATATGAGCTGCCAAATGCAACTCCTGAGGATGTAGAGGAGGTTGTGGAATGATCTTCATAGGGATTGACACAGGCGTTAATACAGGGATCGCTGTTTGGGATAACCGAAAGCGATCTCTGGAAAGCGTTTCCAGCACTGAGATCCATAAGGCTATGGAGGAGGTGAAGCACTGGAAAGGTGTAGCTGAGGAGGCTGGCACAAAGCTCGTGGTAAGAGTGGAGGATCCAAGACAGCGTACCTGGTTTGGCACTGAGAATATGAGCAGAGAGGAGGAGCGAAAGAGGCTGCAAGGAGTTGGATCTGTTAAGCGTGATGCCTCTATCTGGGATGCCTTTCTCAAAGATCTGGGTGTAGAGTATGAAATGGTAGCTCCAAAGCGTAACGCTACAAAGATGTCGCATGAGTATTTCTGCTCTATTTCTGGCTGGAAAAAGCGTACCAATGAGCATGGTAGGGATGCTGCTATGCTTGTTTTGGGTTACTAAGTAAATTTTTATTGCCTTAAAGTGTGTCTATCAAACACATTTTGCTTATCTTTGCATTATTAACCAAGTAAACATTAAAGATATGGTTTTCGTGATTATCCTTTTAGTAGTGCTTTTCCTGGCTTTCTGGTGGCTGGGTGGCAAAGAGTTGGTAGGTGAATGGCTTACTGGTTTATTTCCTGTGGAACGCCTGAAAAAGGGCGATAAAGTAGATGTTTTCCTGGATGGTAAATACAACAGGACAGCAACGATCACAGGTGTTACCTCTGGCTCTATGCTTATCTATGACAGGCTGCCTCTCCCAGTTGATTACAGGGGCACATTTTACGCTACTGGAGTGGATCAGAACGATGGCAGTAAGCTGGTATATGTGAAAAACCGAAAGCATTTCAAGCTCGTGCGTGCTGCTGAGCTGGTGAAAAAGGTTTTCAATGTGCTGGATGATGCAGAAAACCTGATACCAGAGGATCCTGTAATGGTGGAAGCTGCTACAATGGGAGCTGCTGCCGATCCTGAATCAGAATCAGAAACCGAAACTGAGGAGGCTGGCGATGGTTTGTAGTGAGATCCTATATCTGGCTCTATCTGAGATTGATTTGCTCCCTGAGAATCCCAGGACTATCACAAAGGCAGATTTTCAACGCCTGGTAGATAGTATCAAGATCAACGGATTCTGGAAGCACCGACCTCTGGCACTCGTTAGGCGTGGTGAAAGGCTGGTAGTTCTGGCTGGCAACCAACGCCTAAAGGCTGCCAGAAAGCTCAAATTACAGAGCGTGCCCTGTGTTATCTACTCTGAAACTACAAAGGATGAGGAGCTGGATATTATTGCCAGGGATAATATCAATAACGGAGAATGGGATTACGGCATACTCCAGACCTCTGAGGAGTGGGCTGCTGTAGATTTTGACTTTATGGGCTTGACTATTCCAGAGGAGAAAGAGGATAAGCCGAAAAAGCGAAAGAAGCAGGAGGAGCCAGAAGATGAGGATCCAGAGGATAATCAGGAGGCAGAGGAGGACAGCGAAAGCGAGGATGAGGAGGATAACGAAAAGGAGGCTTTTTACAGATCCATGTTCAAGGATGTGCTGTATGAGAGCGATAACATTTTTGAGATCCCTAACCTCCTCCTGGAAATGCAAGCAGGAAAGGTGGAGCTGCCTCTATCTCCGTGGGGAGCCAATAGCAGACTGAGAAAGGATGTGAGCACCTATCATTTCTATGTGGATGATTACAGGTTTGAAGCTCTGTTCAAGGATCCGATCAAGCTGCTGGCGAGTGGCTGCAAAGCTGTAGTAGAGCCGAATTGTAGCTGCCACGATCAAACGCCTATAGCCTGGGGTATTCAGCTTATCTACAAAAAGAGGTGGCTGTGTCGTTATCTCCAGGAGTGCGGTATCAAGGTTTACGCAGATCTTAATG
Organism: Acetatifactor sp.; assembly: GCA_045124375.1. Lineage (GTDB taxonomy): Bacteria > Bacillota > Clostridia > Lachnospirales > Lachnospiraceae > Acetatifactor. The sequence continues at coordinate 38,190 of JBGVLR010000193.1, read as the reverse complement.
TTTCGCATAAGTTCATTGAATATAATAAAATGGGGATCCCTAAGGGATATAACGCCTTTTTCACTCGTGGGCTGGATGGGTGGATGGAAAGCCTTAAATCGGATCTCCAGGTAGCTCAGGAAATCTCAGGACTGGAACGCCCTAACCTTATTGTGTATGGTGGAGGTGCGGAAATTCAGGAGTTCTGTAGGAAACATGGGCTACTCTATGTAACCGATTTTATAAATGCAAAAAAGAAGTAAACTATGGGCAGAAATTCTGGAGGAGTAGGTACCAGGGGTGGCTTGCAACCTGGTGATGCTACCTACAAAGGATCAATAAAGAATGTGGAATCCCTGATTAAGATTAAGGATCCTCAGGTGTACAAGGCGGTGGGTGAGGCTATTTCTCGTTATCACTCAGTGCTGGGAGTAAGGCAAAGGAAAGTGAAGCTGGCAGATCTCGGAGCTGGTACGCTCGGTGTTCATGTTACTGCTGGTGGAGCTTCTGAGGGTGTGTATCTCAATAAAAAATCATTCAATCAGAAAAAGGCAAAGATCGTGAGCGATACAAAGAAAGGTTATGCAAGCGGATGGCATACACACACGAATAAGCCGATAGCTCACACCGTAACACATGAGCTGGCACACGCTACCTGGAATGAGCATTTGACTGGAGCGAAGCATAGAGCAGCAGCTAAGGAGATCAGATCGCTTTACACCCAGTGGCGTAAGGACAAAAAGAAAACTGGCTATGGTAGCTATGCCAGGACAAATGTAAGTGAGTTCTGGGCAGAAACCGTTACTAAGGCAGTACACGGTAAAGCCGATAAATACACAAAAAAGGTAAAAGCAATCTGCAAAAAGTACGATTTGTAGTACCTTTGCGGAGTAATTTAATACAGAAAGTTTATGAACAAAATTGAATTGACTGCTGAGGAGATCCAGGTGATTAACCAGCAACTTAACGGAGAAATTGAGGTTTGGAATGCAACCGATGAACAGCAGAAACTCCTTACTGGTGTGCTTGACAAAGCGGATGAGCTTCTGGAGGAGCTTGATGCCTATGATGAGCTGGATGAGCAGTATGGCGGTGATCTGGTGAAATGGTACTATGCTAAATACCAGGCTCAGAATGTAAGCGAATAATTAACCAGGTAGAGAGAAACAGGGGTAATTTTTGCTGCCTGTTTTTCTTTACCTTTGAGGTGTGTTTGTTGAACACATAAACAACGGAGAAACAACGGAAAAGTTAAGAAATGGCACTATTTGAAAAGGGAAATAAAAAGGGCAACAGGTTTTCTAAGGACAATCAGCCTGAAAGCCCTGGCAGAAAGCCAAAGATATTCTCTACTCTAAAGAAAAAGTACGGAATAGATCTGGCTGCCAATGGTGCGTTTACTCAGGGGCAGATCCAAGATTTGCTCCAGTCGTTGCTGTGTGTGGATGTGAGGCAAACAACAGCCTTAAACCTCTCCCTTAACAATGAAATGCGAAAGATCGCAGAGCAGATCAAGAACGGAGGTACACCAGAGGCTTTGAATAAGAATGAGGTGATAGCCCAGGTTTTTGTGGCACTGAGCCAGGCGATCAATCGTGAAACCTCTAAGGGAGAGAGCCACACAATACGCTGGATCATTGAGTATCTATTTGGCAAAGCAACCCAGCCCATTGAGGGAGATATGCAAGTAACCAACAATGGCGGTGTGGATCTGTCAGCTCTGAGCACTGAGGAGCTACTGCAATACAACGCACTGCTGGAAAAGATCAAGAACGGTGGCAAGGAGTAGTAAGATAATATCTGTACCTATCGCCCTATCTGTTAAGATTGAGCTTTTCAGGCGTGGTTGCTTTGACTTTATCACCACCAGGGATGGGGTGAAACATGATAAGCAGGATGAGGCTTTGAGGATCCTAACAGATGTGGATCATGTGGAAATCCTGTACGGAGGAGCTGCTGGAGGTGCTAAGTCGTGGACTGGTGCCGTTTGGCTGCTCTTTATGTGTTTATGCTACCCTGGTACAAAGTGGTTTGTAGGTCGTGCAGAGCTAAAGCGTATCACTCAGAGTACATTCCTTACATTCAAGCGTGTATGTACGATGTATGGCGTGCCTGATGAGCTTTGGAATTTCAACGGACAGCTAAACTATATCCAGTTCTACAACGGCTCCAGAATTGACTTTCTGGATCTCCAGCTCAAACCCTCGGATCCTCTCTATGAGCGTTACGGATCTATTGAGTTCACTGGTGGCTGGATTGAGGAGGGTGGAGAGGTAAACTTTGGAGCCTATGACACTCTGAAAACTCGTGTAGGTCGCTGCCTGAATGAGGAGTATGGCTTGAAGCGTAAACTGTTCATTACCTGTAACCCAAAGAAAAACTGGATGTATGATATTTTCTATAAGCCGTACACTACAGGAGTTCTGGATGCTCGTATGTACTACATAGCGTGCCTGGTACAGGAAAATCCGTTCATAGATCCAGACTACATAGAGGGTTTGAAAACAACCTCTGATAAGGTGAAATTTGAACGCCTCTTTAAGGGTAACTGGGAGTATGACGATAACCCTAACGCTCTCTGTTCACACGATGCTATATGTGCCATTTTCGGCAATAAGCTGGCGATCCGTACAGGTAAGCACTACATAACTGGTGATGTCGCACGCTTTGGAGCCGATTACGCACGCCTGGCTGTGTGGGATGGTTGGTGTATCATTGAAAAGGTTTGTTTCCCTGTGAGCAAAACAACGGATATACAGACCTGGATAATCGCTAAGCAGAAGAAACACAGGATCCCTAACTACAGGTGCATTGTGGATGAGGATGGTGTAGGCGGTGGTGTTGTGGATAATTGCGATATACAGGGCTTTGTGAACAACTCCACTCCTTTTGCTGGTGAGAATTACCAGAATCTGCAAACTCAGTGTGGCTACAAGCTGGCTGAGCACATTAACGCTAATGAGGTGGGTGTGGCAGAGGATGTAATGAGCCAGGCAGAGAGGGAGGAGATTGTGAGAGAGCTGGAACAACTGCAAACCTGGAAAGCTGATTCTGACGGAAAGCTGAAACTGAAACCAAAGGAGGAGATCAAAGAGGATATAGGACACTCCCCAGACTGGAGGGATATGTTTTTGATGAGATCCTGGTTTGATTATAACGAGTACGATATACCTGACAACATAGAGAGGGTATTAGGTTTAACTTAATAATTTTTATAGCGATGGGCTTAATAAATGTGATCAAAAACGAGGTTAAGGCTGCTGTAAACTACCAGCAGAGTTTTACCGACTTGTTAGCTTCTAAGGATGTTACCAGGGCACTCTCTATGATGCACGAGCATTCAAAGGAGGCTACAGACAATTTGCGTACTTACGAGATTGCCACTCACAAGGTGATGGAGATTCAGGATCGCCCTGTGTACGATAAGAAAGGCAATTTCTTACGCTTTGTGAAAAGGAACAAAATTCCTATTCCGTACCCTAAGTATATCAATGAGATCGCCCTGGTGTTCCTGTATGGCAGACCTGTAAAGTGGTCGCAGCTCTCAGAGGGTACCGATTATGCCTTTGACAGCTATAAGGAGTGGATGCGTAACATTCGCTTTGATGCTGCTGTGAGAGAGGCTAAGCGTGCTGCTGGTGCAGAGGGTGTTTCCGCTATCCTCTACCATACCTACCAGGATGCAGAGGGTAAGCCTAACCTGTTGCTGAATGTCCTTTGCAAGAAAAACAGGGATGATATTTACACGGTGAAAGATCAGTATAAGAGGCTCAAATCTTTTGCCTGGGGCTACTACCTTACTGAGGTTGGAGGTAAGACCGTTTACCATGTGGATATATACACTCCTGATACGATCTACAGAGCAAAGAGGGGTAACTATGGCTGGGAGGTAGTGGTAATGAAAAACGCTGCTGGAAAGATCCCAGTGCTGCTGTTTGAACAGGATCCAGAGCACGCAGATGTACAGCCTATGATTGAACGCTCAGAGAGCATGGAGAGTACCGATGCGGATGTTAATGATCGCTTTGCTAACCCTGCTATGGTTGCCACTGCTGAGATCCTTAACTCTCTCCCTAAGGCTGAGGATGAGGCTAAGCTGTTTATCCTGAAAAATGGCGGTGATGTGCGTTACCTCACCTGGGATCAAGCGAGCGAGAGCAAGAAAAATCAGTTTGAACGCCTGGATAAGCATATCCTTTCCAAGAGCTTCACACCAAACATTGACTTTGACAACATGAAAAGCCTGGGCAATATGTCTGCTAAGGCTATTCGTAAGGTCATGCTGCTTGCAGTCATCAAGGCTGAGCGACACAAGGAATCCCACGATGGCTATATGAATCGCCACGCTTCACTTATGAAAGCGATCCTGGGAAATGTGCTTGACTACAGGCACAAGGCAGAGTATGATGCCCTGGTACTGGGGCACGAGTTCCAGGAGCCGTTTGGTGAGGATGTGAGCGAGTTGCTTGCTGATCTCTCTAAGCAGTTCAATGATGGTGCCCTCAGTAGGGAAACCTATGTAGAAATGAGCTACCTGGTGAAAGATGCAAAGGCAGAGCTGGAGCGTATCAAACAGGAGGAGGCAGAGGCTCTGGAACGCCAGCAGGAGCTTAACAAGGTTGATGTGTTCGGTGGAGGAGAGTAGCCATGAGAAAGGTAACATACATGGTGTTAGATACAGAAATGGATGAGCTTATAGGTAGCTATGTAAGGGAAACCGTAGAGGATGCTGCCTATGAGCTTAACAAATCCATTTGCCCACTGGTGCAAACCGAGGATGGTAGCATGGAGTATGCGGATCCAATGCCAGAGAGGTACAAACCAGTGAAAGTAATTTTGGAGGATCTGGAGTAATGGCTAAGAGAGTAAAAGAGGTAGCGGAAAAGCCCAAATACAAGTGTAAGGATTGTGTGCACTCATACGACTGGCATAGCAAAGCCCTGGATGGGCATTTGATATTGTGCCGATGTAAGGAGGATGAGAAAACCGAGCATGGTAAGTGGTGCAAGTTCCTTTCAGATCCTCAGTGTGCTAAATTCAAACTCAGGCAGTAATGGCAAAGAAAAAGTACATAGACTATAAGAAGCAGCAGCAGGAGCTTTTCAAGCGTACAGAGGGCTATGCTGCTGAGGTGCGTGCTATCTACCTGGAGGCAATGGGTGAGATCATTAACCTGGTGAAAGGTACGGAGCTGGAGGATGGAAAGCCTTTCTCCTTTGCTGAGTATGGCTATAGCGAGGAGGTAACGCCTATTCTGAGGAATATGTACAGCCGAACATACCAGGTAATCCGTGGTGGTGTTCAGAAAGAATGGCTGCAATCCAATGAGCATAACGATGAGCTTGTAAAAAGCGTGTTCGGTGAGCACTCTATAGAGGATCACCACTTTGCCAGGTATTTCCTCAGGAATAAGGAGGCTATGGATGCTTTCTTTGCCAGGAAAACAGGTGAGGAGGGTTTGAATCTCTCTCAGAAAGTCTGGAAATACAACGGAATGTTTAAGGAGGAGCTGGAGAACGCTCTGGATCTGGCAATCGGTGAGGGTACACCAGCCAACCGATTAGCAACGAAGATCAAAGGCTATCTCCAGGAGCCTGATAAGTTCTACAGGCGTTTCCGTGTGAAGATCGGAGAGGATGAGAACGGAAATCCTATCTATGGCAGAATCTGGAAACGCAGGATCTGGGATAAAGAGAGTGAATCCTACAAGTGGGTGAACGATGATCCTAAGAAATACCACCCTGGGCAGGGTGTTTATCGCTCCTCATACAGGAACGCTCAGAGGCTTGCACGAACAGAAACAAACATAGCCTACAGGGAGGCAGACTTTACCAGGTGGCAGCAGCTTGATTTTGTTGTAGGGGTTGAAATAAAGCTCAGCAACAATCATCCTGTTTGGGATATATGCGATGATCTGAAAGGCGTATATCCTAAGGGTTTCAAGTGGGTAGGCTGGCACCCTAACTGTAGGTGCTACATGGTGCCTGTACTGGCTAAAGAGGAGGAGCTGGATCAGATGCTGGATAAGATTCTCAACGGTGAGGATCCTGGCTCTGTTGTAACGGATAGCCCAAAGGATCTGCCAGACCAGTTCCAGACCTGGGTAAAAGACAATGAGGAGCGATACCATAAGGCTGAGGCAAAGGGTACGCTGCCCTATTTTATCAGGGATAATAAAAAGGCTGTGGAGCAAATTCTAAACCCTCTCACGCCCGAACAGAAGCACCACCAGGAGTTAGTACAGAAATACGGAGAAAGTGCCGTACAGAGCTTGTATGATGCTTTTGAGGCTTTCAAAACAAAGATCTCCTCTGGTGATCTGGCGTATCAGATTAAAAAGCTCAAATTTGAAGCTCAGTGGGTAGCCGATAAAAACAAGTTCCCTACCTCTCCAGAAATGGTGAAGATGCTGGAGGCAGAGCTGAAAAAGGTACAGGCTCAGTACGATCAGCAGCTTGCTATCGCTGAGGCAAACACGATTCTGGGCTATAAGAGTAAGAGCAAAAACCTTAACGCCATTCTGGGGGATCTGAATAGTGCCATAGCCGATGGAAAGACTGCAAGCGAGATTAACGCTCTGACAGCTCAGGCAAAAGCAAAGATCGCAGAGATAGAAAAGGCACGCCTGGCAAAGCTGGCTAAGTCCGCTGGGGGTGATGGCTCTACCCTGGATCTGTTTGCTACTGCTGAGGAGAAACTGGAGCTGGCACGCCTACAGGATCTCTATGATAAGGCGATGGATAGGTACGGATCCCAGTGGCATTCTGAGGTAACAGGAGCCTATGAGAGGCTGGCTGCCTACAGAAAGGAGCTGGCTCTGAAATATCGCTCCCACCAGGGCAAACTGGTGAAGCTGAACGGAGAAACTGATGAGCTGGCAAAGCAAGCCCTGGAGGAGTATATCAATGCCCCAGAGAATCACAATGCCAGTACGGTTGTGGGTGGTAGGTTTGAGCAGCATAGTACCGAAAGGCGAAAGATGGAGGAGTACAGCAAGCTAACTGGCATACCTGTAGAGGAGCTGGCTCTGATAAATCGCTACACATACGGATCCAAGTGGTGCAATAATTATGGTTATGGCATAGTGGATAGCTACTTTGGTAAGGTGGAGGATTACGGAGGGCTTTGCCAGAAATTCTACCCAGCGTGTAATGCTGCCCTGGAGAAAATGCCACGCTATAATGGTACGGTGTTCTCAGGAATCAGCTTTGATCCTATGAAGCTGGATCAGTACATTAAGGAAATGAAAGCCTGTATGTCCTCTGGTACCGCTTATGTGAACAAGGCGTTTATGAGTTCAACCACCAGCATAGATCGTACATCCATATTCGGTGATAACCTTATGCTGGTTATCAAGAGTAAAAAGGGTGTGGATGTTAAGGCGATCTCTCACTATGCAAGCGAGGATGAGATAGTATTTCGTGCTGGATCTAAATTTAAGGTGCTAAAGGTTTACCAGGAAACAACCAGGAAATACGGCTTTGGTCGTGGATGGGTTGTAGAAATGGAGGAGATATAAAGAAAGGGAGGCAAACACCTCCCTTTTTCATTCTTTTTTGCCTGTTTCAAAGGCTTTCTCCCAGTCTGTGGTATCTCCGTATGGATTTGGGCTTTTACCTGGTAAATAGTCCTTGATTAAGCCCTCTTTCCACTCCTTATAGGCATCCTCCAGGCTTACGCTCGTATCTGCCTTATCCAGGTAGGAGAAATGGAAATCTCTCTCATACTCCCAGAATCTGGCTGCCAGGGGGTGGAATGTATCATTTGTGTACGGATTCTCTTTCTCACCTTTGTACCAGTAGTAGTGTGAATAATCCTCTGTGATCCCAGAGAAAAACCCCTCTTTGTTCCAATCTTCTGCCATAATTACCTCCGTTGTGATCTAAATTTAATGTCCTGGGCAAATATAGCGATAACACTACAGAAATCGCTATATGTTACCTCTCCTTTCCTGATATGTGCTATAACGCCCTGTGGATCATCTTTCAATACATTTGCAAGTATGGAAATAATTGGAAAGCCACATTCGGCAAAGGCTCTAACCTCTGCATTTGTAAGTATGCCCTTTGTCTTAACCTCTGAGATCGCTACCTGTAGCTTTCTCTGATCTGCTGCCTCCAGGAGCATGAGCTGTGCTGTTTCCTGGGTTAGAATGTTTACTATATCCATGATGCTTTGTTTAAGTTGCCGAAATACTTTGCTATTACCCAGCTCATTTCCTCAGGCAGATAACCTAAGGCTGTAGTGTATATCTCTGGAGGGATCCCGAAAGCTGCCTCTGCTATGCTGCCAACGATGGCTCCGATGGTATCACTATCACCTCCCCAGCTTATAGCCTTTCTGATCGCATCCTCAAAAGAGCTGCTGTATCGCACGATCTTCAAGCAGATGGGCACTGTTCCCTGGCAGGTTTCATTGAACACTCCAGGCGTGTATATGGCGTTCAGGAAGCCAGGATAATACAGATTGCCTACTCTCTCCAGTTCTCCAGGATCAAAGCCGTTCCTTTGGCTATAGATGGCGTGTGCAACTGCCACAGCTCCCTTAATGCCCTCAGGATGGTTGTGTGTTACGCTTGCAGTCCTCTCTGCCTCTCTCCTCACCTCCTCCAGGCTGTTGAATGCCCAGGCTACAGGTGCCACTCTCATAGCGGATCCATTGCCGAAGCTGTTGTATGGCTGTGGCTTTTCTGATTGGATCCAGCGTGCAAAGCTGCCTCCATAACCTCCCATAGGGTTAGGGTACTTTCTACACCAGCGTAACAGATTAGCAGCATAGCAAGGATCGCCATCTTTCCTGGTGTTACGCCTGTTGATTGCATCCGCTATCGCTATGGTGCAAATGGTATCATCCGTGTAGCTGCTTTCCTGGGTGAACAGCTCAAAATCGTACTGATCTGTATTGTTGAACTCAAAGCGTGAGCCTACAATATCACCTACTATCGCTCCTAACATAATTAAACCTCCTTTCTGATTCCACGCTCAGTTTGTTTTGATATTACTACTCCCTGGCGAATGATCGCCTTTCTGCCTCGGTGCTCTCCTTGTTTAAGAGTGCCCCAGAGGGCTTCTTTTGATATTCCTATTATCTCCTTTGGTAATGTGTCGTATATGGCTGCCACACTGCCAAAATAGTAGTGCTTACGGTACCCAGTAGGTGGATCCGTAAGCTCAATATGGATTACTTTTCTCTGCTGCTTACTCATAAAGTGTGTTTCTTGAACGCAAAATTACTACATTTTATTTAATAAAACAAATATAGAGCCGTTTTTTAATCTCCAGCCACTATAACAAGCTCGGTGCCCTCTGGAAATCTGAAAGCCTTATTAAAGATCTTTTGGCACCTCCTGGGAGGGTTTATGTATGATTTATGGTTTTCACCGAACAGCATACACACTCCACTGCTGGAGGGGCAAAGGTGTGTGGATCCTGAGTTGAAAAATGGGCAGGATCCACAGCTACCTGGCTTGTCGTAGAACTTTTCTCCGTTGATCGTAATCATAGCCCTTTCAGCTCATCCTCAAACACCAGCCCACCATTGAGCACATGATCTATTGTTGCCTGGCTCATCTTCATAAGCTGATCAAATGTTGGTCTTACCCAATTCTTAACCTCGGAGATATTTGGAGCTGCTGGTGGTGCGTTTCGGCTGGTGATCTTGTGCATAGCTGCCTTGCCACATTTCTCACATCCAATAATGAAAGGGGTAACGCCCTTATCTTTGTAAAGTGTTGCTGTAATGTAACCGCATTTCTCGCACACATAGCCGTTATACTCTCCTCTACCATCGTACATTTGAGCATCCTCTAAAGATGCTACAAGCTCATCGTACTTAGCTTTCATAGCTTTCTTATCCATACTTAGTGTTATTGGTTAATTCTTGAAACATATATACCCAGGCAAAGCCACTCAAATTCCAGGCTCTTGCTGTGTCGGTTGATATTGATTGCTGGGAGTATCGCCCAGAAACCGAAATCCAGATCTATATCTGTCTTGAAACTGATTCTTTTGCTTTTCATGCTGATTACTTTTTTAGCTCCTCTGGGAACTCGTTAAACCTCCTTACTATCTCAGCAGCCAGAGCGTTGCTACTCTCAATATCTCCCAGGTGAATCTCTGCTATAGAGAGATTCCAGCCTTTGCTGCCATTCTCGTTATATGTCTGGATGCTGATCTCTGCATCCTTTTCGTGCTTTGCAGCCCTCGCAGGGAGGCTGATAAGCTCCATTGTTTTAGTGTCAAAGGTACCCTCTGCATACCTCCATTTTAGTTTTATTTCCATGTTACTCAAGATCAAATAGTTTTCCTATGTGTGGCTCAGGTAGGGCAGCGAAAGCTGAAACTGGGTATCTGGTGTATGTGCAACCGAAACGCAAATATCCACCATAACACTCTGCTCCATATCTCAGGATCTGCTTTCTCTGGGCATCGGTGATTTTTACCAGGGGCATTCCGTAATTACTTTGCATATACCCATCATAGAGCAAGTGATCTCCGTGGATCCTTACCCAGCCATGCTTACAAAGCCAGCCATCAGGGTTTCTCTCATAGCTATCTCCATCGGCATCTTTCCTGGGTATGATTCCTTTTTTGTAGAGAGCATCGGCTAACTGGTTGTGTAGCATATTGGCGATCTCTCCGTTAAGTCCGTAAAAATCGCCATTAGGAGCCAGCCAACCAGCACTATATTTGTCGGTGATCTCTACAGGCTGTATGCCCTCACTTATCACTTTATCTATGTTCTTTTCGTTCTCAATGAAGCGTGTAACCAGGTTATCCATATAGAGGTTTCTGGCTATGTATTGCTCTACCTCGCTATCTTTGAGCATCATATCAGTAAGCCTGAGGTTAAGCCCTTTCACCTCTCCTGGCATCATCAAGAATCCCTCTGGTATGTCCTCAGGGTAGGCATTAGCCAGCCACTTGATAACATCCATTTTCTTGTAGCACTCCTCCAGGAAATTACGAATACCAGTAACGGCACTCTTAATGTTATATACCGTTTCGTTCTCATCTGGATCTATGATATTATCCTCCTCTCCAGTATAAAAGTAACGCACCAGTTTTTGGTAGCTTACCGATATATCAAATGTGCCTTGATTCTTAATGATCGCACGCCTCATTTCCAGGATTGCCTGATCCCATTCTCTGGCGATTTCTTTTATCTGAAGCAATGTTCTTTCTGCCCAGCCCTCTATATCAAAAGGAGGGTGCTGCTCTTTCATATCTGGGTGATATTGTACCACATCAAAGCTAACATTATCCTCTGCTGTTTTCAGTACCAGCTTACCCTTGATAATATCCAGAGCTATGTTCTTTGGGCAGCCTATAAGCGATTCCTGAATAGTAGCCAGCCCCTCATTAGGCATAAGGCTGTATATGATCTTTTCCCTCGCTATATCGGTGAGGAGCTTTCCAGCTCCCTCACCAAGCGTAAAATGTACCGTTCTTTTTACTGTTTCTCCCATTATTGTACCTCCTCATCTTTACAAAGTACCACATCACCATCAATGTAATCACCAGGAAACAGAGCGTGGTGCTGGTGTGCCAGCTCCGTTGCAGCCTTGTTGGTGTCGTATCTATCCTTTCCATCCTCGTTTATCACCAGGATCTCACCATTACGGAGGTTTACGATCTCTATGTAGCCATCCACATACTCCTGTAGCTCCTCCAGTTTGAAATCGGTACCGTTCTTTGGCTGTATCTCTGTTCTGGTACCATCAGCCTTAATCAGTGTTGCCATATCTATTAAAATTCAATGTTATATTTCTTTCCTTTGAGGGTTGGTCGCTTGCTCTCTACAAACTCGCAGATCTCATCTACTGTAAGAGGGAACAAAGGGCAGTATTTCATTCTGAGGGTACAGACAAACCGCCCATTGAGCATTACATCAAATACCAGGGTTTTCATTCCGTTTCCTGGCTTTGTGTACTCCCTGGATATATCCCTTTTCTGTCTGCCTGAGATCTGCATATTTCGCCTGTTTTGCTGATTGAATCCTCCTGGGTTTTTCTCCTACCCATTCTGCCTGTACTCCCTGTTCTTTGAGAGCTTGCATTATTGCATCTTTAATAACTCCCATAGCTTACTCATCCTCTTTTACTGGGTAAATTACTCGGAGCACTGCCAGGCTGTCTGCTTCTACTATGGCGATACGCTTGTAGTATCTCTCACACGCTACCTGGAAACCACCACACCACTCTGTCCTTTGTTCATACTGGGCTATGGTGTCCTGTACCAGTCTATCCATTTGATCCTCAAAAATCCCTCTCTCAGCACCTATGCGAATCTGATCGCTTTCTTTGTCGTGCTGTAATACTCTGATTGAAATGTAATTTGTTGCCATATCGGTGTTGCATTGTGGGGGGGGTGCCCCTCCCTGGTTATTATACTCTGGATTTAAGATAGATTAGGAGGTGTTGAGTGTTCTCTATCTCCCTGGTGAAAAAGTCGTAGGCTTTTGTGAAGATCATGTAGATAGGATCGTTCTTTCCATCTACCAGGTAATAATCTGCACCGTGTTTCTCTGCCTCCTCTCTGGTGTTCCATACCTGAGCATATCTACAGCTCATTGGTGATTTTACGGCAAAGGCGGTACCGTTTAATCCGTTGCTTTCGCCTACATTCACATGGTGTTCACTCTCTACTACCCAGCCCTCTTTTTGGCTGTAGATCTGTTGTAGATTCTGGAGGTGCTTAACATCCTCCTCCAATTTTCTCTGAAATGCTTTCATTGTCGGTGTTGCTTATTTGGTTTTACTTAGAATCTCTACTAAAGCATCCTTATCAAGCTGCCAAAGGTTGTAGCCTTTCTGGATCTTGATACGGAGGTATGTTTCAATACCCAGCATCTGGATAGCCTTTTCTCTGAGTGTGGGAGCACTACAAACCTCTGCCTGTTCCAGGATATAGATTGCAAGCTCGTTGATCTCGTTGTTAGCCTTGTCAAGCTCTTTGCCCAGGCGATCTGCCTGATTGTAGAAGATGTGGAGTAGGTTGCTATCGTGGTGCTTTTTCCAATCAGCACAGAACTGATCTTTATCTACATTATCACCAGCTTGCATATAGATAGCGTTTACCTGGTTGAACTCCTGTTCTGTAAGGTTGATACCTGTTCTCTCAAAAAATTCTTTCTGTAACATAACCTGAAAATTTATAAGTGTTGCAATTCTTATATGTGTCTATCAAACACAGTGCAAATGTAGTATGTTTTATTTAATATACCAAACATTTTACAGAGAAAAATTCCGTAAAAATTTACCAGGTGAATGTAAAACGCTGAAAATTAAATGATTTACTGAGTAAATTTTTTCTGTGTTTCTCAAACACATTACGGAAATTTTCTCTATTTTTGCATAACGAATAAAATAACCAGGCAGAAAACCCTTGTGGTGGGCTGTCTATAAATCAATTAAAATCTATATGAATAAGAAACTCTTTGAACAGGTCAAATCCAAGTGTAAGGACACTGGACTTTCGGAGAAGTACCTACAGGCGATAACCGAAAAAATGGGTGGCAGCGTGGAGGATGATTCTACCGATGAGGCAGCGATTGAAGAAACTGCAAACCTTATCGCTGATGTAGCGAAAGAAAGCCAGGGAGAGGCTTCCAGGTGGGCAAACAAGCAAAAGGGGAACCAGAAAAAGAAAAAGCAAGAGGTAGAGGATGAGGATGATGATCCTGATGAGGATGATGATCCAGACACTACCAAAGGCAAAAAGAAAACTGGTGCCTCTAAGTCTGAAAGTGAGGAGCTGAAAGCATTGCGTGAAAGGCTGGAAAAACTGGAGAAAGAAAAAGCCCAGGGTGATCGTGCAAAGGAAATAGCTGCTGCTATGGAAAAGCACAAGATCCCAGCAAAATTCCGTGATCGCTTTGCTAAGTCTATTTCCGATGATGAGGATGTAGAGGAGGCAGTAGCAGCTATCAAACAGGATTTCATTACCGATGGATTGATGCCTGAGGATTCAGAGGGTGCAAAAGCAGCAAGTGAAAAGCAAGTTGAAGAGGCTGCTAATAGCTTGCTGGAGTCAATAACCGCTAAATAAAAGTAAACGCAATGAAAAGAAAAACTGCTTCGTTTACGGGTACACGCCCGATCTTTTCTGGTAGTCCCTCTATCGTGCCTGGCGGTTTCAACCTGGATGTAGCAAACCAGCACTTTGCTGTTGGTGATGTGATCCCTGCTGGAACACTGGCAATCGCAAATGAGGAAACCAGGAAAGTGCAGATCGTAAGGACTGCAAAAGTTGTAGAGGTCAGTGCGGAGGACACTAAGAAAGTTACTCTCCGTGTTGATGAGTTCTTTGCTCCGTGTTTCGCTGTTGGTAACAAGGTGCTCAAAGCTGGTGCCATTTCTGGTACTTTCGCAGCAGCTCCTCAGATCACCAAGATTGAGAAAAACGGACAATCCTATGTGGTTACTTTGTCGGCTGCTATCTCTGGGCTGGCTGCTAACGACACTATCGTAGAGGTGGTGGATAACGGTGGCAACGCTGCTGAGATCGGCAAGGCTAACACTGTAACAATTCGTGATGAGGAGGTGAGCGAGTTTGAAACCTCTGTAGATGTAACTGCTGACACAATGCAATACGCTTTGTACGAAAGGCGTGTAGCTCCTATCCCTGCCAGCCAGAAAGACACTACAGGCTCATTCCTGGCAGCTAACCCTCATGTGAAACTCAGTAAATCACTCTAAAAACAAGGTAAACTATGAGATCAATTTTTTCAACTTTTAAGGGATTGCACAAGAACGGTGCTCCCCTGGATCTCCTGGCAACCTGGAGAAAAACATTTGATACGGCTTCTGAGAGGGAGGTAAACCTTTTCCAGAAGATGTACTGTGATGAGTGGTGTACTTACAACACTCCTCAGATGTCATTGACTGCTGAGGCTATCGTGGGTAAGTATAATGTACGCTTCATGGCTACCCTCATTGGTGATGAATCTGGTACACCTATGAGGCGTTCAGATGGTTTTGATCTCTGGACTAAGGAGATCCCTCGTGTAGGTCATAAGTTCCCTATGATGGCTCGTGATCTTCGTAAGCTCATGGAGGTTTACGAAAACCCACGCCTCACAGAGGAGCAAAAGGTTAAGCAGATTGAAAAGACACTTAAAGCTGATATGCAAGATGCTTATCTCGGCTGTAAGGATGTTATGGACTTCATTCTGCTTATGGCTATGTCAAACAACGGTGTTGCTCAGTTCAAGCCTGAGGTAAACAACCCTGGAGGTCGTGAGTATGAGGTGGATTACCAGATGCCAGAGGCTAACAAGTTGATAGCTGCAAAGTTGTGGAACGATGCAAATATCAATGCTGGCAATGTAGATCCTATTCTCGTGCTTTCTATGATATGCTCTGATCTCCGTGCTCGTGGCATTGAGCCAGGCGAGATCCTTATGGATCAGAAGCTCTACACATGGCTCCGTACCAACAAGCAGACACGCTTGCTTGTACATGGCGATGATAAAGCAGCTAAGACTGTTACAAAGTCGCAGTTTGCTGATCTGTTGTCAGAGAATGAAATCCCTGCTATCACTGTGATTAAGCGTAGAATGGCTACCAATCCAGATGGTAAGCGTGCTATCGTTGAGCCGTGGAATGGCAACTATATCGCTATCAAGCCTGCTGGTAAGATCGCAGAGATCCAGCCAGCTATTGAAGATAGTGAGTTGATGGAGGAGGAGAATGTAGATTACATGAACGCTGGTAACGGTATCCGTATCGCTAAGTGGCGTACTGGTGAATCTACAGGACAGGTTGCTGCTGAGTACACTCAGGGATCTGGTCGTTTGCTCCCTCTCATCACAGAGATCGGTGCTATCGTGAGCTTCCAGGTGCGTGGCTTTGAGGAGAAAGAGGTTACTGCTGAGAATGGCTACCTTACTAAGGCAGAGTTTGAGGCAAACGAAGATCTTGCAACTGTGTAACCAATAAAACCTGTAAAGTATGAAACTGGAGGTAATTAAAAAGTTCAACGGCAAGGCTGAGGGTAAAGTGCTCCAGCCTGGCGATGTTGTAGTAACAACTGATATTGACAGGATCAACGCTCTTGTTAAGGGTGGTTATTGCAAGATCACCTCTTTGGAGGAGGCTGCTCCTGCTGGCGATGCTGGCAAAGTGGTAGAGTTCCAGGGTGAGGAGTTCGGTTTGGATGAGGTAAAGGCTGCTTTGGGTACTATCGGTGCTCCTGTAGCTGCTAACGCTGGTGTTAAGGGTGTTTCTAACGCTCTGGCTAAGCTCTCAGAGGAACAGGCTGCTGATCTCGTAAAAATCCTTAAAGAGGAGGAGTAAGCTATGGGAAATTTGACAAAATATGAGGCTATGATCGGAGAGCTGGAGCCATACACTCCCAGCCAGATTACGATCAAGAAAGCCCTGGCTGATGCCAATGTGGTAGATATGGATTCTGAGTACAACCCTCAGACCGACAAAGTAAGTATCGCTAAAGCTGCTATCTGTGTTCTAAAGAAACTGATCGTGCTTACAAGTGATAGCCTGGGTAAATCCTCCCAGGGCTACAATGTTGAAATGCTGAGGCAGCGTATCAAGGATCTTTGCAGCCAGAATGGTTTGGATGCCTCAGAATTTGTTGAAATTCCCTCTGTAACAGATGGCTCAAATATGTGGTAGCTATGGGTAGGAACAACGGTACTTTCAATTACACCACTATACAGGAATCAGGAAAGGATCCAGTAACAGGGTTTTACTCTGCTACTGGTACTCCTGACTGGCTCCCTGGTTGTGAGTGTCAAATAGAAAAGTCTATCCCAGCCAGGCAGATTTTGGGAGAGGATGGGCAGATGCACGCCTACACTTACGATGTGTTTATACCAAAGCATTTCAAGGGTGAGCTGGTTGTGGGTGCCCAGATTCAAGTAATATCTGAGAATGGCGTTACGGATGAGTTCACTATCCAGGGCGTGGATGATCTTAATAGGAAATACATTGAGGTATGGGGGTAAAGCCGATGTTTGGTAATGGAGTGGTAGCTGCTCAGGTACAGGCGTTCCAGGAAAACCTGGAGAAAGCTATCCTGTTTCTCCTGAAATATCTGGGAGAGGAGCTTGCTAAGTATGCCAGAGATAACCACACCTACACCGATCAGACAGGCAACCTCACAAACTCTATAGGCTATGCTGTGGTGCGTAACAAAGAG
The DNA here is from genome assembly GCA_045124375.1 of Acetatifactor sp. GTDB lineage: Bacteria > Bacillota > Clostridia > Lachnospirales > Lachnospiraceae > Acetatifactor. Next base: position 21,049 of record JBGVLR010000193.1, on the reverse strand, counting down.
ATAGTTTACTATAGTGCGACAAACCAGCCAGGAATCGGTGCTGATTCTGCACTACAAACGGCTATGAAAATGGCTAATGAGTGTAGTTCTGCATTCTCCCTCATTATAGTAGCTGGAATGAGTTACGCTGCCTATGTGGAGGCTAAAGGGTATAATGTGATACTCCCTGCTGAGCTGAAAGCCAAAAAGGATTTTCCTGCTGCCATGAATAAGCTGATGGCGAAAGCGAAAGGTAAGGCAAATGAATTATTTGGAAATGTACTATGATGCTGACAACTGAGGAAATAGCAACCAGGGTTTACCAGATGCTCCAGGAGAGCGAGGTAAGCACAATGATCTCTGGTGTGATTGACTATGAGAGAAACGACTATACCAAAGAGGATGTTATCATAGTGCCCCACACCATAGATGGCGAGGGATCTGTACGATTCGGACAGATAAACATAAACATCCATGTGCCTGATATTCCTAAGCCGATGGGCAAAGGCAAATCTGTACACAGGATCAATTTTCCGAGGCTTATAGAGATCAGGGCAAAGGTTATAGAGGTACTGCAAAACCATTATGAGGTGGGCAAAGGCTACAACTGGAATGTAGGTAGGCTTAACCCTCCGATCAAGGAGCAAAACCACGATGAGCACTTTGTTTCCCTGGCTCTGGAGCTAACAGTAAGAAATAAGTAACAAACAATAAAAAATTTAAGACTATGCCGATTTTATCAACAATGGGTTTGAAAAAGATCTATGTTGCAGAGGCTATGACCGATGGCTCTATGCCAAAAAATGGTGCCTCTTGGCTGGATCTTGGTGATGTGTACCAGGAAACTTGTACACTCAAAGACAGTGATCCTGAAACCACTGTACACAAGTCTGAAACCAGCAATAAGAAGATCACGATGGTAGGCGAAACCGATACAACCGTAGAGCTTTCGCTGATGGATCCAGATCTTGAATTGCTTTCACGCTATTTCGGTGGCGATGTTACAGGCGAAACAGGCAAACGCAAGTGGGTAAGACCTAAGAAGCTCCCTTATAAGGAGTGGGCTTTGTGGATCAAGCCTGAGGAGGGTTTGTTTGTGGGTTGTCCTACAACCAGAATCATCCCTAAGTTTGAGATCACCTACAACTCTAAGGGTATCTGCCTCGTGCCGATGACTATTGAGTTCCAGGCTGAGCTTCAGATGGATGAGGAAATGGATGATCCTACCAAAGAGTAACCAGCTATCCAATTAACCAGGAAAGCCTCCTATCCCTATACAGGTAGGGGGCTTTCTTTCAATATAGAAAGTATATGACAGAGGAACAAAATAATAGAGATCTCACCAGAGAGGAGCAACTGGAGATAGAGGAGAAAGCGATCCAGGCTCTGTTAGATATGGGTGCCAAATTCTCAGTGCCCCTAAAGATTAACCCAGTAAATCCTCCTAAGAGGATCGTGTGGTGGAATAAGCATTTCCCTAACCATGTCAAGGTGTGGAGAGATCGCAGACTGCCTAAAAACTGGGATATTTCCCTTTCTGAGGTACCAGATGCAAACCTGGGTAAGTTGGTAAAGGTGTATATGCGTAATTTCCATATCAAGCCTTTGTACCTGGGTACCATTGATGCCCTCAGGAAACTTTATATCCAGATTGAATATGATGAGCAAGCGATCCAGGATCAGCCGATCCAGGAGAGCAAAAAGCTCTTTAAGTATATACCTGTTATGGCAGAGATCGCTGCTGTTGCAGTCCTCAATAATCCAACCATAGCAAACCCTCTCGCAAAGGAGGTTAAGGAGCTGAAAGCATTTTTCATTGAACACCTTACTGTAGCTAAGTTGCAACGCCTGGCTGCTATCATAAGCCAGATGATGAATGCTGGGGGTTTTACCTCCTCTATCAGATCAATCAGGGAGATCGGAGTGAACACGAAACCGAAACAGAAAGAAAACGGAGCAGATCTGATAGAGTAATGGGGCTAAATAGCCCCTGGGGTAGTCGTGGAGAGCTATGCAAAAACTTTGGATGGACTTACGATTATCTGCTCTGGGGTATTTCCTGGCTGAATGTACAGCTTATGGTTGCTGATGCTGCCAGGATTAAGGATCTTGATACTGATAACAACGGAGAATCAGGATCAGATGAGGCTGGAGGTGGTAAAGTTGAACACAGAGAGCTGAAAACAAAAGAAGATATTAAAAACTATATCAAAGGTTTAATGTAATATGGAAAATCTGAACGGTGCTTTAGGCTTCAAAGCTACCCTGGATATAGATGATTTCAATGTGTCAGCTCAGGCGATGGAGAGGCACATAAGGCAAGTTTCCACTACAACGGTGTCGGAGGCTGCCCAGATGGATCAATCTATCCAGCAGTTTGCTCAGAATGGAGCCAGATATATAGTTTCCTACCTGGTAGGTCAGGGAATGAGCAGCCTGTTACAGAGTATAGTGCAAACCAGAGGTGAGTTCCAGCAGTTGGAAATAGCCTTTGGCACTATGCTGAAAAGTGATTCCAAAGCAAAGCAGCTTATGGATGAGCTGGTGGTAACGGCTGCTAAAACTCCTTTTGATTTACAGGGTATCGCCAATTCTGCTAAGCAGATGATGGCTTACGGCTCCACTGTAGATAATGTGGTAGATGAGCTTGTTATGCTCGGTAATGTTGCCTCTGGTGTGGGTGCTCCTCTGGGAGAGATCGCCTACCTGTATGGTACACTGAGAACACAGGGCAGAGCCTATGCAATGGATATTAGGCAGTTTGCTGGTCGTGGTATTCCTATCTATGAGGAGCTTGCAAAGATCCTGAAAGTAAACAAGGATCAGGTGGCAGGGCTTGTTTCTGAGGGTAAGGTAGGTTTTGCTGAGGTAGAAAAGGTGTTCCAGAATCTCACCAGCTCTACAGGTATGTACTACAACCTCATGGAGAAACAATCAAAGTCGCTGCCTGGTATGATTGCTAACCTGGGTGATGCCTGGGATAGTGCTCTCAATAAGCTGGGTACCGACAATCAGGATCTGTTTGCTGATGCCATTTCTGGTGCTACATACCTCGTAGAACACTTTGAGGATGTACTGAGAATAGTTAAGGCGATTACTATTGCGTATGGTAGCTACAAAGCAGCTATCGTATTGAATACACTTGCTACTAAGGGCTACACAGGTGTTGCTCTCTTGGATAACACAGCACGCCAGGCTAAGATCGCTCTGATGAAGCTGGATGCCAATTTGACAGGTCAGACTGCAAGGCAGACACAGCTAATGACAGCAGCAGAGAAAGCTCACACTGCTGCCCTCCAGCAGAAGCTCACAGCAGAGGAGCACGCTAACCTGGTTAAGAAGCTCAGGATAGCAACCATTCAGCAGCTCCTTACAGCTCAACAGCAGGAATATCTATCTAACTTGAATCTCACTGCCTCCAGTGCAAATTATGAGGCGGTGGCTATGGGTGTGCTCACTGTAGAGCAAAGGGAAGCTCTGAGCAAAACGGATCTTTCGGCTAAGAGTGCTATCTATCGTGCTGCCCTGGCTCAGGAGGTGGCTGCCAAAACGCAAAATCAGGCTGCTACACTCAATTCTATGCGTGCAGAGGTAAGTGCTGCTCATGCTAAAATGGAATCGGCAAAACAGGGTGCTATCGCTTCAATGCAAGCTACTGAGGCTGCCAGATATGAGGTGTACTGGGCTAAGCAATCAGGACAGGCTCACCTGGTGGCTGCTGCTGAGAAAAAGCTGGAAGCTGCCCAGGATAACCAGGCTCTGGCTCGTAAGGCTGCCCTGGCTGCTCAAACCGATTTCTTTGCTAAGAAAAAGGCTCTGGAGGCTGCTGCTACCAGACAATCTACAGTAGCTACAGCAGCAGACACAACAGCTAAGGCTGCTAATGCTGCTGGCACCTCAATTCTAACAGCGATCACCACTAAGGCTACTCTGGCTATGAAAGCTCTTTGGGCTTCAATGATGAATAACCCTATCGGCTGGATCCTGGGGCTTGTTGGTGCCCTGGTAAGTGTTTTTACTCTGTTCAGGAAAGAGGAGGAGGAGGCTACAACATTTACTGGTGCGTTCAATGATACAATGAGAGATACTTATGCTCAGCTTAACGCCTATTTCGCTATCCTGAAAAACAGCGAAAGCGGTACAAAGCCGTATAAGGATGCCCTTTCAAAAATCAATTCTTTATGTGAGGAGCATAAGGTGGCTATTCTTAATGAGAATGCTGCTCTGGAGGAACAGATTAAAAAGCACGATGAGCTTATAGAAGCTATGGAGCGTAGTAGTGCAGCCAAAATCAAAGCTAAGTACATCGAGCAAGAATATCTGAAACTCCAGGAGAAACAGGAGGAGCAACAAAAGAAGCTCATAGAGGCTGCCCAGGATGCCAAATACACTACAATGGAGTATGCACCTATAACTACTCCAGAGGGTGTAACTACTATGGCATACCAGGCTGTAAAACACAATTCAGACGCTTTGCGTGGAGCCAGTGAAGCACTCTGGGCGAGTGTGATAGATCAAACCATAAGCAGCTCTAAGGAATTATCGCAGCTCTCAGGTGAAGCCTATACCACTGCTGTAGATAATTTGGTAACTAACCAGCTTAACAAGATTAAGGATGCTACACAAGCCTCTGATGAGGAGATTAACGCATTTAGGGAAGATCTAAAAGAGATTATTACACAAGTCCTATCGGATAGCAATGCTTGTTCTGCTGCTGTGGCAAAAATTGAGGCGGAGGTAAAGGAAATGTTTGGTGGTGAGGATATAGATCCGAAACCAATCACAGAAAGCGTGGATTATGTTTCTATGTCGTTTGAGGAGCTGGATAAAAAGGCTAAAGAAACTCAAACTGCTATAGATGCTATCAATGCTAAGACCGTTAAGGTTGATGCCGATACCACAGAACTTACAAACCTTTTGGCTACACTGGGGCAAATCAACTCTGCCATAGATACTAAGACCGATAACCTTAATACAGAAAAGGCTATCGGTGATCGTGTTAAGCAGCTCAAAGATGAGCGTGCCAATGTAGAGATCAACAGTGCCAGGTATAAGGAACTAACAAAGAGCATTCAAACTTTGGAGGGTAAGCTACCTAAGAATCTCGGAGCAAAAGACCGTGAGGCTGCTAACAAAGACCTTGCAAAGAAACAGAAAGAGGCTGATCGCAAACTGGAGGAGGATCGCATAGCTGTTATGGAAGATGGCTATGCTAAGCGTAAAGCCACTTTAGACCTCCAGCACCAGCAAGAGATAGATAGAATCAACGAGGAGGAGAGAGAGCTGGCAGAAGCCAGGAAAAAGGCTGGTAAGGGCGGTTTGTCTGCTTCTGAGAAAGCTGGATTCAAGGAAAGGAGAAACCTGGAGAATCAAAGCCATACTCAGGCAACCTCTAAGCTGTTTGATGAGGAGGTAGCCTACAAAAAAGAGCAGTATCAGCTCTATTTCCGTTGGGTTGAAGCTATGGGTAAAGAGGTTGCCGATACCCAGTTTGCTACATTGCTTACAGAGGGGGCTTCGTATTCTCAGTGGATAGACAAAGAAATAGCAAGGCTTAACCAGAAGAAAGCAGAAAATCCTGATGCGTTCTCTAAGGGTGATGAAAATAATCTATATACTCTCACTATCCAGAGGGATGAGATTAACGGTGTTAAGTCTGCTATGGATCGCTTTAATGAGAGTGTGAGCCAGTCTGTAGGACAGGCTGCAACACTGGCAGCAAAGATTGAGGCTATTGCTCAGGCAAAGGAAAAGCTGGCTAACGGAGATTTTAAGCTGGGAGCAGATGAAACCCTGGAGGCTCAAAATCAGCTTGACACAATGGAGCGTGAAGCCCAGCAGGAACTCAACCAGGCTGTACTCAATGACTTTAAGAGCTATGAGGAGAAAAAGAGCGAGATAGTAGCCAATTATGCTGCTATGAGGCTCACAGATGTAGCCCAGAATAATGCGGAGCTGCTGGCTCGTATTAACAAGGGCGAGGCTGATGCCCTCTCAGCTATCAATGCAGAACAGCTCCAGGCTTCAACCGACTGGAAAAACCTATTCCAGAATTTGGATAGCCTTACTGCTGGCGAGATCCAGAAGCTGATAACCAACATTGAGAAAGCGATGGCGAGTGCCGATCTGAAACTTTCTCCTGTGGATTACCAGGCGTTGCTGGATAGCCTTAACAAGGCAAAGGAAAAGGTGGTAGAGCTTAATCCTTTCAAGGCTCTGGGTAGTGCTTTTGATAACTATATCCAGGCTTGTAAGAAGCTGAAAAGAGCAGAACAGGACAACCTCACTCCTGAACAGATCCAGGCTCTGGAGAAACAGGTTAAGACCTCTGCCCAGCAAATGACAGCCAGCATACAATCCATTAACCAGGTTGTAGGATCTGTAGGCGATTCCATTGCCACACTTGCATCCAGCTTTGGAGGTGGTGAACTTGCTGATACTATAGGCAGCGTTACTGATGCTCTCGGTGGAGCTGGTCAGACTGCAATGGGTGTCGGTCAAATTATGTCTGGTGATCTCCTGGGTGGTATTACCTCTGTTGTGAGTGGTATTACCTCTGTGATCGGTGCTTTCAACAAAATGCACGATGCTCGTAAGGAGAAACAGATTAAGAAACTCCAGGAGCAAGTAGATCAGCTTGCAAGTGCTTACGATGATCTGGGCGATGCTATAGGTAGAGCATACTCCACTGATAAGGCTTCAATGCTGGAGCAGCAGAATGAAAACCTGGAGCAGCAGAATGAGAAGATCAGACAGCAGATCCAGGCTGAAAAGGATAAGAAAGATACTGACTGGGATCGTATCAAGGAATGGGAGGAGCAGATAGCTGAGAACGAAAAGCAGATAGCTGAGAACACCAAATATAATATCATTGATGCTATCAATGGTACCGATATTATGAGTGCGATTGATGATCTCTCTGCTGCCTATGCCGATGCCTGGGCTGCTGGAGAAACTGCTGCTGGTAAGTCTGCCAACTCCGTTAAGAATATGATCCGTACCGCTATCATTGAGCAGCTTAAAAACAAGCTGAAACCAGAGGTGGAAAAGTTTATGACTTACCTGGCTACAGCTATGGAGGATGGCGTTATTTCCGAGGCTGAGGAGCGTATTCTGGAGCAGATGGAGGAGGATATGGAGGAGATTTCAGATAATTACCTCTCCAAAAATGAGAAATGGATGCGTGATGATAAGGAGGAGGATAGCCAGGATCCTCTCACTGGTGCTGTTCGCTCTATGAGTGAGGAAACAGGCGGTGTGATTGCTGGTAGAATGAACGCTATAGTAATCAATCAGAGCGATCAGACAGTGATAATGCGTAATCAGCTCGTTTACCAGGCTGAGATCGCTGCCAATACCAGGGCTTCTGCTTCTGAGCTGGCAGAGATCAAGGCTACACTGAAAAGGATTGAAAACAAGGATAGCTCACTGCTATCACAAGGAATATCGTAATATGGAACTGGTACAACAACTTAAACAGGATGGCATAGCGAAAGGGCTATGCCTACCCTGGCAAAACAAGCTCAGGGATGGTGTGAGTATGAAACGCCTGGTGGATCTCTATGTGCGTGGTATTGATTTCTGCATAAAGAACGACTACCCAACACTGGATTTTATCAGGGAGAATTTCAAGGGCAAATGTGAGCCATACGGAGTGTTTGTAGATGAGCAGGATCTGGAGCTAAGGAATGTGCCAGATGTTGTGCTTCAGGGGGACTGCAAAGGTACGCTCTCTTATGGTGGCTATTCCGTTTGTAGGGCTTTCTTACGCCACAACTCAGATGTAACTATCAAGGTGTATGGTAATGCACACCTCACTGTAGATGTATTTGATAACACAAACCTGGTGTTGGCTGTGGCTGGCACTAACGCCAGGGTATTAGTGAATAAGTACGGTGATGCCAGAGTAGAGTGCTCTGGTGTCGGTGTCAAAGTAGTTTTCAAAAACAAAAAAACTTATTAAGTATGATTGACAAAAATTTAATCTTATATCTGCCCTTTGATGATCCAGATGGCGAAAAAGCCTACGACTACTCACAGAGCAGAGCTGATGCCATACTTTCTGAGGGTGCCAGCTTTTCAAGGGATGCCCAGCAGGGCAAATCTTTGGCTCTGAATGGTACAGGCGAGTGCGTAACCTCAAAGAGCATTCCGTTAAGCTCCAGCTTTACGCTCACCATGTATGTTAAGCCCTCACACAAAAAGCTGGGCTGGATCCTAAGTTTACCTGGTATAGATCAGTATCTGGAGCAGTGGCTGGATGTGGTACCTGGAGAGTGGATTTTCCTGGCATTTGTCAAGGCAGGAAAGGCGTTCACTGTGTATCTCAACCATAACAAGGTGTACACTGGTGTAATGGCTGAGCAGCCTGTGGGATTCTCTTTGAATGATCCTAATCTGGATGGCTGTACTGCCCAGATAGATGATGTGAAGCTGTACAATGTGGAAAAGACAGCCAGAGAGATATTCCAAATGCTAAAGGAATCCGATGTAGAATACTACATAGATGGTTGGAATTTCAAGGACTTTGGCGTATATGTGGCTGAAAGTAACGGTTTGGTAGGTAGGCTGGCACGAAAGGAGGCTCTACAGGTTGAATGGGATAGCTACCACGGCACTGTAAGGGATAAGAAACGCCCACGCTACAAGGAGCGTACAATAGAGCTGGATTGCTTTATAGAGGCTTCCAGCAGATCTGCCTATGTTGAGTGGGTAAACCGTTTCTTTAGCCAGTTTGATAAGGAGGGAAACCACCGCCTGAAAGTGGAGTATTCGGGTACTACTAAGCCTCTGGTGTACGAGGTAGAGCTGCTGGAGGATGCCGATCCTCAGAAGCAGTGGGGTAAGTACGACAGGGATCTGATGGTAGGTAAATTCAAGATCAAGCTGGTAGAGGATGAGCCAGTGAAAAAGGTGTTACGCCATATCGGAACGACTGCAAACACAACAGCCCAGATCAAGGTAACAAGCTCTAAGCTGCTCAATATCTACTGGGGTGATGGTACCCACACCTACAATGTTTCAGGTACCGACAAAGAGGTTACGCACACTTATACTGAGGCTGGAGAGTATGATATAGTGATAACAGGCGTAATTGAGGATATAACCAGTTTATCTACTAACGCTATTGTTGTATGGGATCTTTTGAAATAATCAAACGAAACGGAGAGAAAGTACAACTACAAACCAGGGAGCCGTTTTGTGCCGTGAGATCTGCGGTGCAAAACACCTCCCTTATGGGTGATGATAATGTACAGCTCTCCTTTGTTTCCAGAGATCTTATTAACCTGGAAAAGGGGGATAAGATCCTGGTTTTCGGTGAGGAGTACACCCTGAGAACTAAAGCAGCCAGGGAAATGCTCTCTGAAACTCATTACACCTATGAGGCTACCTTTTACGGTGTGATGTATGAGCTTATGAAAAGCCTGTACCGAAACACCGATGCAAACGGAAAATCCACAAAGAGCACATTTGATCTCACCTACTCCATTAAGGACTTTATTAAGGTGCTTATCTACAATGTGGAGAGAGATTACCCTGGACTGTGGAAATTTGATGAGGCGAACTGCCCAGACACAGAGCCTATCACGCTCCAGTTTTCTAAGCAGAACTGCCTCCAGGTGCTCCAGACTTTGTGCAGCAAAGAGAATTTCAATCTGGAGTTTCGCATTACCCAGGCAAACGGTGTACGCACGATCCACATAGGCAAGTTTGGCTCTAAGGTTGTGCCTCCTGGTGGAAATGCTTTCTTTGAGTGGGGCAAAGGCAATGGGCTTTATAAGCTCAAAGAGGAGAAAGTGGATGATAAGGCGATCATTACCAGGCTCTGGGTAGAGGGTGGAACAACCAATATCAGGAGTGGCTATAGGGGCTACTCTGAAAGGCTCCAATTACCATACCCTAAGAGGCTCAACAAAAAGGAGCATACACTGGCTGATGGTACCGTAATTCCAGCAGAGAGTGAGTATATAGGCATTGATGATGACACCAAACGCTACTTTGAAGATGCAGAGCTGAGGGAAATGCTTGGCAGTGATGAGGATTCAAAGGAGTATGACAACATACACCCTACCAGAACTGGAGAGGTTACAGCTCTGGTGGATGGTGATGTAAACTCTTTCATAGATGATACTATGGATTTTGACCTTTGCGAAAAGGATGGTGAGGGAACAAAGTACCTTATCTCTGGGGTAACTGCAAAGATCAATTTCATTTCTGGTAGGCTTGCTGGGCAGCAGTTTGAACTGGCTGCTGAGGGTGGTTATATCCACTCGGAAACGAAATTCAAGATCATTCCTTACACTGATGAGAGAGGCTTAACCATTCCTACCACAGGAACGAATGAGGCTTTCAGGATCTCTGTAGGCGATAAGTACAAGATTACCGATATAAACCTACCTGAGAGCTACGAACAGGCAGCAGAAGAAGATCTATGGTATGCTGGATATGATGATTTTCTCTATATGAAGCAAGCCAGGGCACAATATCAGCTAACCCTGGATAGAAAGTATTTCGTGGATTCTCTGCCAGAGGACAGCGATACAACCGTATTCAAGGTGGGTGATTATGTGCCTGTACGAGATACCAGGTTTGGCATAGAAAAGAATATCAGGATTCAGAAAGTGAGCCGTAACCTCCTGTTGGAACATGATTACGCCTTAACCCTCTCTGATGTTACGGCTATATCCGTGTACAACCAGACTGTGGTAGATGTTATCAAGCACAACCAGATCATAGAGAACAACCGCCTGAGGGATCTTAACAAGGCGAGAAAGGGCTGGCGTACCACTGAGGAGCTGCGTAATATGGTGTATGATACGGATGGGTACTTTGATCCTGAGAACATACGCCCCAACTCCATTGATACCAATATGCTCACTGTAGGCTCAAAGAGCCAGCAGTTTGTACTTATTGATGTGATACTGGAGCCGAATGTTAGCGGACTTGGAAACCGCCTCAATGCTTCTGCTGGAGTGCTTGCACACCTCTCTGTAGAGGAGGATGGCGTAAGACAGTGGAGCATGGGAGCCTCGGAGTTTACTATGGCAAACTCTGGAGGTTACTACCTGTTTGCTAAGTGCTCTAAGACTGGTGATAGTGGTGTTTGGTATCTGACACAAAAGCAGCTCAAATTTGAGCCTACAGACGATCCGAATAACTATTATTTCCAGGTGGGCATACTATCCTCCCTCTATGAGGATGGCTTCAGGGATTTTGTAACCACATACGGTTTTACCAGGATTAACGGAAACACTATCACCACTGGTAAGATTGTAACCTCCGATGGGGAGTGTTGGCTGGATCTGGATGGCAATACATTCCGTATTGGTGATTCTACAGCCAGCCTGGAGTGGAGAGAAAAGAAGCTGATCCTGAAAGGTACATTACTGCAAAGCTCCTCTGGGGATTTGTCGGAGATCGGTGTATATAGAGGTACATATAATTCCAACTATGTGTATTACAAGGGTGATGAGGTTTCATACACCAACGGAGGTGAAACCTGCACCTATCGCTATATCAATGCCAATCCAACGGCTGGCAATGCTCCTACAAACTCAGTGTACTGGGCTGTTGTCGCTAAGGGTAGTAAGGGAGAAACTGGTAACTCGGTGTTCTATACATACAATGACAGCCAGAGCAAGCCAGCGACACCTACAGGCAGTGGCAATACCAATGGCTGGCATACGGATTCTACAGATAGTGTTGTATGGATGAGTATTAAGACTGCCAAAACTATAGCTGATGGCACCTGGGGTACTCCTTTCCGTGTGAGAGGTGCTGATGGTACCAGTATCACGATTAAGGGTACCGTTACAAGCGTTTCACAGCTCCCTACCACTGGCAATGAGAATGGCGATGCTTACCTGTTGGATGGTTATCTGTATATCTGGACTGGAACGAGCTGGAGTAATGTAGGTAAGATTCAGGGAGAGGCTGGAAAGAGCAGCTACCTCCATAAGAAATACTCTGATGATGGCGGTAAAACTTTCACTGCTGGTAACGGAGAAACGCCTGGTAGATGGCTTGGTTTGTATGTGGATCAGATAGCTACAGATAGCGATGATCCAGCTAAGTACACCTGGAGCGATACAAAGGGAGAGCAAGGAATCCCTGGAGAGCCAGGAGAGGATGGTAGAACTACATACCTCCATATCAAGTATTCCAATGATGGCGGTTTGTCGTTTACTGCTGGCAATGGAGAGGAGCCTGGTAGCTACATAGGACAATATACGGACTATGAGCAGATGGATAGTGATGATCCTACAAGGTACACCTGGGCTAAAATCAAAGGCGATTCAGGATCGGCTGGTACCGATGCTGCTGCTGGAGAATACTTTGAATACAGGTACGCTAAGAACGGATCTACTACTGAGCCTCCAGCCCTGGATGCGACTGCAACAGAGCCTGCTGGATGGAGTACGGTAATGCCTACACCTGGTGAACTGGAATATGTCTGGTGTACTATGGCTAAGAAATCAGGCATAATAGATAGAACACAGGTATATGTTCCTGTCAATGCTGGATCGGTAGCTGATACCTCAGGTAATGGATATAATGGTGTACTTGGTACAGGGGCTTCTATTGTTGCTGATGGGAGCAGATATGCACTAAAATTAGCTGGTACTGCTGAGGCTACTATACCTTATAATCTGCCTTTCGGTGAGAGCTTTACTTTGTGCTTCTGGATCAAAACAGATCAGAAACAGATAAAATGGATGTTCAACGGCTACAATGGTAGAGATTATGAGGAGAATAGTATAGATGTAGCTGCCAACACTTGGTTACACCTGGCTTTCCGTTTCAATGATCGCACCGTTTCTGTATTCAAGAATGGAGTGCTGCTTCATTCTGCAAACCTGAGTGAGCACCCAGTGGGTTTCTCTCTGTATGATGATAATATGTTTGGATCCACCGTATTGTTTGATGATATAAGGATCCTGAACGGAGCTTTGCCAATATCTGATATAACAAAGGTAATGAATGGCAACGCTGATACTCTCATTCAGAACTGGAGCACTCCTGTAAGAGTAAATCCGTATGATGGTAAGGATGGAAAGGCTGTAACACTTGTTGATGTGGAGTATGCTATCAGCAACTCAAACACTACAGCACCAACCTCTGGCTGGCAGACTACAGCACCAACCTGGGAGGATGGAAAGTATATCTGGAGTAGAACAAAAACAACCTATTCTGATGGTACTACAAGCACCACAAAAGCAGCTTGTATTACAGGTGGAAAGGGTGCCACTGGTGGATCTGGTGTTGGTGTATCTTCAATCGTGGAGCAATACTATCTATCCAGCTCTGCTACCTCCCTGCTTAATGGATCCTGGAGTACAACACGCCCTAAGTGGAAAGATAAATGGTATATCTGGACACGCTCAATTATTACCTACACAAATGGCACCAGCACAACCACAGCAGCTATCTGTGTAACTGGATCTAAAGGTGATAAAGGAGATAAGGGTGATAAGGGAGATCAAGGAAACAAAGGTGATAGTCCTGTACTTGTTTATAGGGGTGTGTATGATAGCAGCAAAACATACTATGGCAATTCAAAGCGTTTGGATGCAGTCAAATACAACGGTGTGTATTATATCGCTCGTATTGATATGCCTAACGGAGAATGCTCTGCTATAGTACCAACCAATACAGGATATTGGAATACATTTGGATCTCAATTTGAAACCATAGCAACTAACTTATTGCTGGCTGAGGGTGCAAACATAGGTGATTGGTTTATGTCTGGAGGTAAGATCGTATCTACCCTTACAGGAACTAACAAGGTAACTCTGGATGCTTCAATGGCTCAGCTACTGATTGAAAGCTCCTACGATGGTGGAGGTTACTCCATGAGTAATTTCGGAGCTGTTATCAAGATCAGTGCCAGCCAGGGGTTGTTGCAGGTAGAAGCTAAAAACTCTCCATCTTATTCTACAGGTACAGCTTATATGTCCCCTAATGGAATCTTTGCAAACCTGGCAGGAACTAACGCTGTTCCAGCATCCTCAGGATATACACACAGGGGAGCAATAGTAGGACTTGGGTTTGCAAATGTATCTAAGAGTTCCTGGGCGGTAAACGCATACGAAACTATTGTTGCTGGAGTATATGGTAGAGCATCTAATAGTGGTGATGCACCAGCATTCGGAGGCTACTTTAATCAGTTATTTGCTGCTGGATTAACACTGAATAGGAAATGTATTACTGGTACATCTAATAACACTTGGTATCTCGCTGCTGGTGATACAATGGTAATCGGCTACACATCTGCTGCTGCTACAGTTTACCTACCATCCTCTCCAAAAGAGGGGCAAGTGGTGTTTTTCAAACAGTGGTGGAGTGGTTATATGCGTGTAAGACCTTACACAGGTCATGTGCTGTATGATGATACATCCAAAAACGACTACTACGATTTTGGAGAAGGTCAAGGCGGTATGGCTGTGTTTACTATTGGCTACATCAACAGTGTTAAAACTGAGGCTTGGATTATAAGTAGGTGGAAATACTAAAATTGAGATTATGGTACATTATGGATTTATTGAAGATGGGTTTCTAAGGGTTAAGGAGATAGAGCCTATAGTACACAGATATAGGGATGAGGCTTCTGGGGAGATAAAGCAGAAAACGATCTCTATAGATGAGCAGATTGCAGCCTTACCTCCTCATTACAAACCTGTAGATCCTATTGATGAAAGCAAGCAGGAAACCAGTAAGGAGGATTACACTGTTCGCATTATTCCCTATGATGCTGGAGATCGCATTTCGTTTCGCTATGTGGAGGTGCCAGACCTCCAGAAAGTAAGAAATGAGATAAATACCCTGAAAGAATCACTGAATAATAGTGATTATAAGGTTATCAAATGCTATGAAGCCTCGCTGTGTGGTGAAGAAATGCCATACGACATTAAGGCTGTTCGGAGCGAAAGACAGGCTATTAGGGATAAAATAAACCAAATTGAGGCTAAACAAGCTGAACTGATGAGCCTATGAAATGGATAACTGAAAGTAACCGATTAAAGCACTTTGGGTACGCTGTACCCTGTGCTTTTCTCCTAACAATTCTATTCGTGGCAGGGCTGGCTGCTGGAATGGAGTATAAGGATCGTGCCTGGGGCGGTAAGTGGGATTGGCTGGATCTCGCTGCTACTCTCCTGGGTGGATTGGTGGGGCAAATGCTCCAGTGTTTGGTGATATATTTTATATGGAAAGGAGGTGCTTAAACCAGGTGAACATAGGAACTATGGGCTTATTTAAGCCTGGTGAGCTTCTTTCTTTGCTCAAAAGTGTGTTTGTCAGACACAGATTTATTATATTTGCAGTTGATTTACTAAGTAAACATTTAATTCAATACCAATATGGGATTATTACTTGGAAGTGGCAACACTAAGCCACAGTACCCTTACGATATGTGGTATGGGGTACAAGGTGATTTCACAAGCCAGGATTACAAGCTCACCAGAGTAGGTAATTTGGACTTGCACCGTACACTGCCTATTCAGGCAAAGCTCAGGCGATTTGTGGAAAACACAGATGGCTCAGTTAAGTATTATCTACACCAGAACGACAGCCGTAAAAAGGATGGTGGAGCTGCTGCCAAACTTGATACAACGGATGGTAATGTTATGCTGGAGGTACCAGAAATGTATTTCCGTTTGGAGATCTCTGGCACTAAGTGGATCTATGCGATCTCTGAGTACCCTCTGCCTGGCTTTATCAAGCTGGAGCGTAAATCTATCGCTCCGTGGTTTTCAACGATTGACACAACAAACAGCGTGGCTGTATCAGGTTGTTTCCTTACCTGGGATGGTAACGAGATTGCCAGGGATGCTAACGGCATTGTGATCTGTACTCCTAACGCTGCTCAGTTCAGAGGTGGATCTGGAGCTTCTGATGCTTCAAAGGATGGTACCTATAACTCACAGCTCGGTATGGGGCGTACCTCTATCGCTAAGGCTGGTGTTAGACCGTACTGCAAGAACGGCACACACCACGGAGCCTACAGAGCGTACAATACTATCGCCTGGCTCCAGAGGATTGAGTATGCTTCACTCCACTGC
This sequence comes from Acetatifactor sp., assembly GCA_045124375.1. Classification (GTDB taxonomy): domain Bacteria; phylum Bacillota; class Clostridia; order Lachnospirales; family Lachnospiraceae; genus Acetatifactor. Next base: position 5,009 of record JBGVLR010000193.1, on the reverse strand, counting down.
CAGGACACATACACTGAAACACTCACAGCAGATGGTTTCCACCAGGGAGGACTTGGTGCTGGCTGTAGCGTAGATGGAGGTCAGTGGAATACCTGGGGCGGTTACAGACCTTTCGTGCCTGGTGGCGTTACTGCTGTTCTGGGTAACAACACTGGTAAGGTTTCCTACACGATCAAGGGCTGGACTGGTGGCGATAAGGTAGTACAGGTTACATCTTACAGAGGCTTTGAGGTACCTTTTGAATATCTCTGGATGCTTGCTGATGATGTGCTTATATATCACTCTCCAGATTCAGCAGAAGCCAGGAGTACAGCGTATGTGTGTGAGGATCCTACTAAGTTCACCTCTCACTCAGATAGTGCTACAACCGTTCCTGATGGTTATGTGGCTATCACTAATCTGCCTCGTGCTGAGGGTTATATCAAAACCTTTGGTATATCCACTAAGGGCTACTCATTCCCAGATGCTATAGGTGGTCAATCTAACAAGGGAGGATGTGATTATTTCTATCATCCTGGAACAACAGCCTCTGGCTGGTATGGTGCCCTCCTGTCTGCTTCTGCGTATTCTGGTGCGACTGCGGGTTTCGGTTCTCTGTATACGAATACTCGCTCCTCGGATGCGTATGCGTACATTGGGTTCCGCTTGTGCCGTAATTAACGGACTGCAAAACTCAATGCACGGAGCAACGAAAAATGTGTTGATTGAAATTCTTTGAAATAATGGGTTGTGGTGTTCAGGGGTGCCCTCCTGTCTGCTAATGCGAATAATGGTGCGAATGCGGGTTTCGGTTATCTGAATACGAATAATCGCTCCTCGAATGCGAATGCGAACATTGGGTTCCGCTTTTACCGTGGTTTTCCTTACAATAAGATATAGACTGTTGAACACCACAACCTTACCACACAGGGGCTATCGGTACGCTGGTAGCTGGTAAAATAATATAAGTTAGATCGGTGTGAGTAAGGTTATTGAAAGCTCCGTTTTAGACCAACGGCACATGAGCGTAAAGAATTGCACATATCTGGATATTAAGGGTATTTATTCTGATTACGATGATTGCGGTTATTACATAGGAGATACTGGAAAATTCTATGATTCACCAGGCAAGAAAGTAAAGAATATCTATCATTTGCTATACAGCAATGAAAACCTATGCAAGGCTCAGTATAACGCTCAAAAGGGCAAAGGTGATCGCACTGAAATAAGGAATTTCAATGAGAATCTGCTGGAGAATATGGATAATCTCTACAGAATGCTCAGGGATGAAACTTATACACCTGGAGAGTACAGGGTTAAGGTTATTCAGGATCCTAAGGAAAGAGTGATAATGATTGCTCCTTTCTATCCTGATAGGATCATACACCACTGTATAATCAATGTGATGGGGCGATACTGGACTAACCTGTTTATCGGAAACACATACGCCTGTATCAAGGGGCGTGGTATTCACAAATGTATGGAGGATGTGCATACTGCTCTGATAACGGATAGGAAAGGAACACGCTACTGCCTAAAGATTGACATAAGAAAGTTCTATGACAATGTAGATCACTCGGCAATGAAAAAGATCATACGCTATGGCATAGCAGATGAGCAGTTGCTGGGGCTGTTGGATAAGATAATAGATAGTAACGGTAAAGAAAAGGGTTTGCCTATCGGAAACTTTACCAGTCAATACCTGGCTAACCTCTACCTAACCTACTTTGATCACTGGGTTAAGGAGGAGCTGAGTAAGATTGTGATGGCAAAGTATGGGGTTAAGTTCTACTATTTCCGATATATGGATGATATGGTGATCCTATGCGAAAGCAAAGAAGCACTGCATTTCATTCTGGATATGATGGGGCTTTACCTGGCTGCTGAGCTGAAAGTGGAGATAAAACCGAACTGGCAGATCTTCCCTGTTGATGCTCGTAGTATTGACTATGTAGGTTTTGTGCAAAATCACTATGGGATCCTGCTGAGGAAAGGTATTCTAAAGCGATTCTATATAAAGCTCAAAAAGGTACAGAAACAATATGAGATCAACGATGAAACAGCGATTAAACACCTCTTTCCATCTGAATATGGCTGGATAATCAGATGCTCAGAGGAACATAGTAAATTCATATTTAATAATTGTATAAACAATGGAAAGAAATGCTTTGACTACAGGGCTGTTGGCTAAGGAAACTCCAGCCGTTATTGATAATCTGAACAACGGACAGGGTACATTCCTGTATAACCACAACATCCAGACCGTTCTCGTTAAGGAGGATGAGCATGGTGGTATTGTAATCACCACAGATGAGAAAGAGGCTACTGGCACTATGGTACAGTATGACAGCCTCAGAGTTGAGTACCCAAAGACTGCTGATAACATTTTCGGCACACTGCTCACTGCAAAATACCCAGCTAAGACTGAGAGCAAGCTGGTGAACGAGTACCAGAGTGCAGAGCTTGGTTTGCTCCCTGAGGATGCTAAGATCCCTTATCAGGATTTCCTGAAAGATCGCCTGGCTTTGCGTGCAATGGTTGATGCTGATTGTGAAAAGAACAACATCCCTACTGATCTATGAATTACATTGAGGACTTTGTAGAAGAAAATGCAACCTCAGATGATCTATTTGATTGCGAGTACACTTCTGTAGATGCTGTTATCAATGAGGTAACAGTATTTACAGGGTGGACTGAGCGACAAACGGAGAATGGGCTAAGAACACTCATAGCCTATGGTGAGGGGCATAACCGATCAGCTTTCTACACCGATAGTAAGAAGCTCAAAGAGGTGGTAGCTGCTCCAGGCAGAAAATTCCCTTTCAGAGCCATTATTAAGGTGGTGAGCTATGGAACTATGCACGGATTCAAATTCTTTTCTCCAAACTCTCCGATCACAAAGGAGGATAAAGAGAATTTTGATTTCTACAAACGAAGCAAAAACAGGAGGAGCCGATAATGGAAAATGTATCAAATGTAACAGAGATTGCCAGGGGTATCGGAGATTTCGGTATGATGGCAGTAACGGCTGCATTCTTTCTCCTGCTGGCTGGTGGGCTGATGGTGGCGTGCTTCAAGTGGTTTAAGTCTATCATTAACGGTATGATCACCGATAATAAGCAGCTCATGGAGGAGTTGCTGGATGAAACCAAACGCCAGAATGAGCAGCTAACAGACATATCCGAGGGGTTGAAGCCTGAAACGCAGCTCAGGATCAAAAACACCTCTGGAGTGTATTTTGATTTCGCTGTAGAAAAGGTATGCCGAATTATCAAAAAGGTAAAGGAGGAAAACAATATCATTGATAAGGAGGGTACCAGGAAAAAGATCCGTACTCTATTGCTAAACCTACATGAAGATCGTAACAGCCGATTTGACTACTACACCTACAGGGGAAAACGCCTAACCAGCTACACCTCTCCTGTGTGGATAGACTGGGTGGAGGAGGTTGTGATCAAAGAGGTTTATGCCGAAACTGCTAACAACAGCAGAGCATATACCAATGTGTCTGCTGTATATGAGAGAATCAAACTTGACTTTTACCACAAAATGATTGAGTAATGAAAATACTTATAGACAATGGGCATGGTGAGAATACACCAGGTAAACGCTCCCCAGATGGTAAGTTTCGTGAATATCTCTATGTGCGTGAAATTGCTGATGAGGTGGTAGCACGCCTTAATGCACGAGGCTATGATGCTGAGAGGATCGTTAAGGAGTTTACGGATGTGGCACTGGCAGAGAGAGCCAGGAGAGTAAACGAGGTGTGCGGTAAGCTGGGCACTAAGAATGTGATCCTGGTTTCCATACACTGCAATGCTGCTGGAAATGGGGAGTGGCTGAACGCTAAGGGCTGGAGCTGCTACACCAGTGTTGGGCAAACCAAAGCAGATAAGCTGGCAGATTGTTTCTACCAGGTAGCTGATGAGAAATTTGCAAGCCAAAGGAAGATCCGAAAAGATCTTACTGATGGTGATCCAGACTGGGAAGCTGGCTTCTATATGCTAAAGAAAACCAAGTGCCCAGCAGTGCTTACAGAAAATTTCTTTATGGATAACAAGGATGATGTAGCCTACCTCCTTTCTGCTGAGGGTAGAGAGGCAGTAGTATCTACTCATGTAGATGGCATCATCAAATACATTGAGAGCCTATGAAAAAGTATTTACTGATCGCTTGTGTAATACTGGCTGTTCTATGTGCTTCACTCCTGGGGGCAGTCAGAGAGCTAACACAGGAAAAGGATCGGCTGACAGGAAACCAGGAGGCTCTGATGGAGGAGGTACAATACTATCAGGATGAGGCTGGCAGACAGGCAGCATCCGTACAGAGATTGGAACTTTCAAAATCAGAGCTGGAGGCATATAACGGAGAGCTTACCCAGAGGATAGAGGATCTTAATATCAAGTTGAAGCGTGTGCAAGCAGCTACAACGACTGCAACGCAGACAAATGTGGAGATTAAGACCATTATAAAAGATACCATTATATATAGAGATACTGGTATGTTGGTATTGCCAGCAATCAAGTGGCAGGATCCCTGGGTAAATGTGGATGGTATTATTAAGCCTGATAGTACGGTGGATCTTTCCATACAATCTGTAGATACACTGTTCCAGGTCGTTCACAGAGTACCAAAGAAATTCTGGTTTATAAAGTATGGTACCAAAGCGATCCGACAGGAAATAACAAGTAGCAACCCTCACACTAAGATAGTGTACTCTGAATATATAGAGCTGGAGGGGCGAAAAAAGAAATAGCTTTCTGTAGAACAACTTTTATTTTGTTCAAAAACCGCATCTGCTGTGAAGCCCATGCGGTTACTTTTTTGTCATTTCAAAAAATTGTCATACCTTTGTCGCACCGATCTGAAAATCGGTGTTGCAAAAGAGAGATCCCAGTTACCTTTTCGGAGGGGCTGGGATTTCGTAGAAATAGCAGAAATTCTACTATAGTTCTACAGAATTGCAACAAAGCTCCCTAAGTGGCTGATTTAGAGAATTGAGATAAAAGTCTCCTAAACACTTAACCTGG
>JBGVLR010000192.1:0-24068 GCA_045124375.1 Acetatifactor sp. | reverse complement strand
GGCTGGTATTCAGACATTCCTCAAGATAAGCAACAGCTTTCTCATAATCCTTCTCCAGACCGGCAATCTCTCCCTGCAAAAGCAGAATACTGTCATTCCCCAGCCCTTTGGCATTTGCCTGTATGAGACACTCTCTTGCCTGTTCCAGGTTACCGCTTCTGGCCAGCGCAATTCCATAATCTCTGTAATATTCAGGGATACTGCTGTCTAACAAAATAGCCTTTCTGTATTCACCGATCGCCTCCGTATACATTTCCGCTTCCAGGTAGCAGCTTCCGGCAAGATAATAACCCTGACTTATCTGTGCACTTTCCTGATACAGGGCATTATTCAAAATATTATCTTCCAGATAGGCTATGGCTTCCTCATATTGGCCCTGATTGTAATATTCCGAGGCCACATTCAGCTTTTCGGTCAAGCCCTCTTCCGAACGCATACCCCAGCCAATATAGGCAGCTCCTGCACTTCCCAAGAAAATCATTACCAGAATCACCAGGAAGAAATCCTGCTTTCTAAGCAGCCTCTTATATCTCTTAGTCGATTTCATCAGCTGCTTCATCGCATTTAACAGCTGCGTTGCACTCTGAAAACGCTTCTTGGGCTGCTGCTCCATACCGTGCATCAGGATGTAAGCAAAAGCATCGTTAACGGAAGGCTTTAAATCTTCCACCGGAACCTGCTTCTCATAACAGGGGGCAGGCTTTTGACCGGTCAGGATATGATACATCGTTGCACAGGCACTGTAGATATCACTTCTTTCATCTACTTTCAGTTTGGAACCGTACTTCCTGGTCAGTTCGTCTACAGATGGTCTGGGAGCCGGCTGTGCAGCTGCCTTTTCAGAACGAGCAGACTTCTTTTCTTTCTTTGACGGATTTCCTTTTACTGCAGCTGCTGCATAGGTCACTTCTGTAGCGTCACCGCCCGAAACTTCTGTTCTGTCGTCAGCAGCTGTCGCTGTATCAATTTCTGTCCTGTCATCCTCTACAGCAGTATCGATCTCGGTCCTGTCGTCATCTACCGCCGTATCGATCTCTGTCCTGTCATCATTCACTGCAGTATCGATCTCTGTCCTGTCGTCACTGGCCGCTGTATTAATCTCTGTCCTATCACCGGTCACTGTATCGATTTCAGTCCTGTCAATTTCTGTTCTGTCATTATCTGCTGTTTCTGTGTCGATTTCCGTACGGTCATCCCAGTTGCCGGAAACGCCATTCCCGGCCCTTGTGTCCCTGTATGGCTCCTCATCATAGGATGTTCTGTTCTTTCTTTCCTGCTGTTTCCTGCGTGCCCCCAATTCCTTCTGTATCAACTGCTCCACAGGTGAATAGGATGGTGAATAACCAATGGTCTCATCTTCCTCTCCTCCCTGCAGTACAGACACGTTAAAGTCAATCAGACAGATATTATTCTGGGGTGTCAGCATCAGATTGGCCGGTTTAATATCGCTGTGAATAATGTGCTGCTCCGAATTGTGCAGATATTCCAGCACTTCCGCCAACTGTCTGGTCCATTTCATGACCTCTTTCTCGGAAAATACCCTTCCTTCATTTAACAGTTCCTGGAAAGATTTACCTTCGATGAATTCCATGACTGTATACACTTCATCCTCGTAGGCCCAAAAGTCTACGATTCCGGGAAGATATGTATGCTTCAGGCTCATCAGGATCTTCATCTCGCGCTCACTGCCGATGATACTGACTCTGTCACTTCTGATTTTCTTTAAAACTACTTTCCGTTTCAGACGTTTGTGGATACCCTGATAAATAATTCCACCGCCGCCGGAATTGATCGGCTTAATATCATCATAGTTTTCATTCAGTTTTTTCAGGAAATCTTGTTTGTCCCTGTAATCATCTTCCATTTTTTTCATATGCCGCTTTTCAACTCACTTATATTCATTTTATTGTTACAGTGCTCCCCTAAAGACTCTCTTGCTTTTTTGTAATAAATGATTTATAGTATGAGCAAATCAAACGCTTAGGAGAAACTCTATGGAAGCCAATATTATCCGTTTCTTTATACTATTTGCCTTTTACATACTTGGTGCTTATGCCACCACTGACATTTTACGGCTGCTTAAGGGAAGCACAACGCCCGTGAATGCAAAAGACTGCTACTGTCCTGTCTGCGGCTGCCGCATACTTATATCGGATCAGATTCCTATCTTTGCCTACCTGAAAAACAAGGGAAAATGCAGGAACTGTCATTCTCAGATCCCTTTTTCGGACCTTTTTTTTGAAATCTTTATTTTCCTGGGCTGCTCCATCCTTACAATAGCATGTGGTTTTTCCTGGTCCGGCTTAGGACTGAGTATTGCATTTTATGAAGGCACCAAACTATATTACCTTATTCGCAAAGGCGCCAGAGAAAACCGCTTTCTGCCTAATCTGGTAAGATCACTTTTCAATAATGTGGTATGGTTCCTTCTCCTTGCATTTCTCTTCGGACTTCTTAAACAAGTCCTGCCTGTTTAGGAAAACCATCTTCTTTTCTCTTCCATGATAATAATCCCAAGAGAAATATTATCACGCTCTCCCCGCGTCATCATGGTATCTACCATTCTTTCGCAGGATTCTGTCAAATCGACTTTTTTGCGATTTTCACGATAAACCGCATCCAAATCCTCCTCTGTCATCCGGTGGTAAAATCCATCAGAACAAAACAGGAACATGTCACCTCCGGTCACAGTTCCTTCCAGAGCCTGGAACCAGAGTTCTCCTGATTTTCCCATATAGTTATCAAGATAATTTTTCACGCGGCCGTTTTTCATGGTGGCCACACAGGCATCCATGGTCAGCTGCTCCAGACCGTCATGATATCGATAGATACGGCTGTCTCCCACATGGATAATATAATAATGTTCTCTGATGATCAGTAACAATGACATTGTAGTCCCTGTTCTGATATCCTCACGCTGACAAAATTCTCTAAGCTTCTCATTCCAGTTCTCTGCGCCATCCTTCAAATGCGCAAATAGAACCGCAGGATTTACAGTAGAGATATCCAGCCAGGCTGTTACCTCCTGAAACCATTCTCTGATTTCTCCGATAATCAGCGCTGAAGCCAGTTCTCCCTGCTCCATTCCTCCGATTCCATCGCATACTGCTCCTAAAGCGAAATATTCTCCTTTTTGTTCTACGCATTTAAGGAAAACAGCATCCTGGTTATTCTTTCGAGTATTTCCTCTATGAGAAGCATGACCACAATACATTCTCATAACTGAAAGCTCCTATAAGCGAACTCGATAGCTAACCGGTTTACTATCCGTAAATGTCAATTCCATGCCGTCTTCCAGATGATATGGCTGATTAGGTGCCAGTACTCTGCCATTTAAGAATGTATGATTGGCAGATCCAAGGTCAATGACAAAGAAATCGCTGCCCCGCCTCTCGATTCTGGCATGCTGCCTTCCGATTCGTTTAAAATCACTTGGGAAAGCAATATCCGGCTTGATCTGATCATTGGAAGTACGACCGATCGTTACATAAGAACCGGCAAACTCCAGATTAATCCTTCTTATTGCACCCGGTATAGGTGAATCAATCAATTCCAGACAGGCTGAACCGTAATTGTTCTCCCCTGTGGAAATTTCTGTCTCTTCTGACTGGTCATCATTCATGAACATATCGTTCATCCATGCATTGTTATCATTTTTTCCAAAAGCAGGCTTTTTGGTTGTTTCTTCTTTCTTTTCAACCTTTACAGCAACATGCTCATTTTCCTTCTTTTTACCAAAGATGGGCCACTTTTTCTCCTGGGTCTCTTTCTCCTGCTTAGGTTTCTCTTTTTTCTTTTTCCCGGAGCTATCTCCTAAAAAGTCAAAATCCGATTCGATATCCAGACCGCTCAGGAAATCATCATCATCTCCAAATAAACCGCTTTTGGATTCTTTGCCCTTCTTATCTTTATTTTGGTCTTTACCTTTCTTCCCGCCTAAGAAACCGTCTAAGAAGCTGTTGCCTGAACCACCGCCTTTTGTTTCTGCCTGCGGTTCCTGAGTTTCCTTTTCTACCGGATCATTTATGATTACAGGCGGCTTGGGTTTAGGCTGCATATCAGTTTTCTTCTCTTCCATTACAATACTGCTGCCTGCGGCAGGCTTTTTCCCCATCTCTTCCTGGAAGATCTGGTAAAGCCCCATCAGTGTGATAGAACCATTGGTAAAATAACGGAACAATCTTACCTGGAAATCCTTATCATCGGTAATCGTGGAATTTGTAAATACCTTTTTAAAGAACTCCAGAATTTCTTCGTTGGTATTCTGGCTGAACCTTTCGGGAATATAGATAAAATAAACCTTTCCGGTATGCTTTTCCAGATACACATACCTGGGATCGATGCAGATATTATGATAATCCAGGAACCAGTCTCTTCCTTTTACAAAAGGAATCAGCATATTCATATATAACTGTACAAAATCCTTCTTACTCAGTGTCAGGTTAGCGTACTCCAAAGCAATCGTATTGATCAGCTTATATTTCAGCGTGATATTGTCATTCACTGTTGTCAGGCGATACGGGATCAAAAAGTCAGGACAATCTTCCTTTAAGACTTTCATGGCAATTTCATCCAGCTCCACCGGTTCTTCCAATCTGACATTCAGGTAATTGGCCTCCAGAGTACTTTGTACTGAAAATTTCTCACTGTTCATATCTTCACCTCTACTCCTCAAAATAACTCAGTTTTATAATTGCTGTGCCGTCAACAAACTTCGCCTGTGCAATACCGTTATGAAAAGGCTGTGCATCTTCCAGTATTTCATCAATCACCAACACATTATTTTCACTGATATAACCCCAGGTATCCACGATTTTAACCGCAGCCAGATGATCTGAGAAAGATAATGCATCCTGATACTGGCAGGCGATCACTTCCTGTGCCTGCTGGTCTATAAAGCCCCACATACCGTTTTCATCCGCTACCGCAATATATCCGGAAGATTCCGGCGCCTTAGCATTGGCAAAGCCTTTATCTGATATCTTATTGCCCTGTGTATCAATCAGATACCATTTATCGCCGGACTTAACCATTGCCACATTATTGGCAAATACTGCGCCAAGGGAATTGACTGCCACATCATCCAGTGTAAAGTCTACTACAGTATTACCGACATCGGTGATGATTCCCCATTTATCTCCCTTTTTTACAGCTGCCAGACCACATGCATTTGCTGTAATCTGGTCATACTGATAATCCTTGGCCCTACACTGAAAATCATAATCGTAATAACTGTACTTTCCATTTACCTGGGCAAGAATATATTTATCAGTAACACTATAGACATCTGTTACACCGACTTCATCCACGCCATATTTAGCTCCGCTGGCAACTATGGCAAAATATTTTCCGTCCCTTGAAACAACTGCATATCCTGAACTGTTAAACGGAGTGACAGTATCATAATTATCACTCAGTTCCACTCTTGCGTCAGCGTCAATGTAAAGCCAGTTTTCTCCATCGAATGCAGGCATCATCTCATTATCAACAGTGGGAACAATTTCTTCATACTTGGTTACTCTCATAGTATAATTATAGCGATTTGCCTCATAATACTCTACCAAACTTTGTGCGTCCAGAGCAGCAATTCCCTTCTTGATCACATCCATGGCATCTTCCAGTTTACGACTTGCAATATAATAATCCGCCGCAGTTATGTATTCCTCTTCCGTGGCACTGCCGTCTTCAATTCTCTGAGCAACGAGACTTAGATAAGAAGCAGAATCACCATAGTCTCTATATACTTTCAAAAGCTTTTCTTCTATTTCAGTGTTTAAGTCTGTCTTATAACTCAAAGCTTCCTCGTAAAGCGGAATAGCTCTGATATACAATTCTTTTTCTGCATAAATATCTGCCTCGGCAGTCAACTGATTTTGCTTTTCCTTAAGCTCTACTCCTGTCATAGCCTGCATGGTCAGCATCCAACCGACTAACAGGATCACAATCAAGCCTACAACCAGTAACAATCTCTTCCCTTTCATACGCCCATCCTCTGTTTTCTATAGAATCAATAAAGTCACTAACGTACCTATATATAGAAAAGGCACCAGCGGAACGCCGTCCTTCATGCCTATTTTCTTCCTGCAAAGCTGGATCACGGAAAAAATGCAGCATAATATCACGCCGTAAAAAATAGCCCCCATAATCCTCTGTCCCGTCAGGAATAGCCCCATCACGAACACCAGCTTTACATCTCCCGCACCAAGCTGCTTTTTTGACAGGAAATAGCAAAGCAGGAAAATGGCACCTCCTATGATTGCACCGGCCAATGACTGAAAAAGCAGTGCCATTCCGGAATTAATATCCAAAATAATATATAATCCAACTATTACAGCCCAGATCATCAAAAGCAGTACCAGAAACTGATTGGGAATCGTCTTCTTCACCCAGTCTGTAACCGTCAATACTGCCATCGCCCACACAATACACATCGTCAGAATATGCCAGGGAAGCGATGAACCTTCCATCTGTATCAGGCTGATCACGATCCATGCCAAAACGGTAAAGACACCTACTATGATTATCGGACCGGAACAGATCCGATTATCTTTAGATGCCAGTTCCAATGCAGCTTTATCATTCAGAACATAGAGTGCAAGATAATATAAAATGCTTATGATCAATGCTCCGATAACAGCACCCACAATTGCTAACATGCAAGCTTCCTCCGATACTTTCTTATTTCTTATTCCGTCATCCCCTATTGAGGAACCGTCAGCCCGTCACCGTCCAGCCAAGCAGGAACGGAAACTCTCTGGATCACGTGAAGCTTGGCTTCCGAAAGCACTAACTGGGCAAAACCAAGATCGATATCATACTCCACCACAATATCGATGATCCTCATATCACTGTCCGCAAATAATGTGGACCCACTGAAATCCAGTCCGTCATAACCATCGATAACTCCACATTGCTGCAGGTAACGATCTGCACTCTTTGTGTCACTCTTTAAGTATTTCTGGGTCAAAGCAGACGCAGCTGCTGAGCCTATCATACTTTTCACTTCATATTGAGCCTCATATGCTCCCAGATAGATAATACCGGCAAGTAATCCGTTTCCATCGCTGAAAAGACTTTTTAAGTCAGCTGCCGATTTCTTTACTGATTCCACCGTAGATCCTGCATCACTCTTCAGCTGCTTTAGCTGATTATATGTACTGTTAATAGACGATGGATCCAGGTCCATATTCTGTATGGAAGAAGCTGTGCTGTTAAAATTAGAGTACAACCCCTGAATCTTGTTCATACTGTCAACCACCTGAGTCACAGTATTATCTATATTAGATACGTAAGGATCACCATCATTCACTATCTGCTTGTTACCATCCCTGATTCCCAGTACTTCATACAGATAGGAATAACTTGCGATCTCATGTGCTGCGGAATTAATCGCAAACTGTATCTTGTTATGTATGGTAAAAATATTGATCAGATATACGATTGTCATTGAAACCATAATGAAAATGGTAAAGCTGATAACCGCTTCCACTACCATCATACCCTCTTCACCGCGAAGATCCTTAACTTTCTTGTTGTCCTGTATCCCTTTCATAGGCTAATAACCTCTTGTCACCGTAAATTTATAGGTATTCTTCTCAAAGTTCTCCAGCGATGTATATGTAGAACCATCTACAACAATCTGAGCAAACCCCTTTGGCATTACCACGAAATCAAGATGTACCGAACAGGTTGCATCAACTGCCGTAACTGCATTTTCCATTTTAAATTCCAGTGTGGAAAGTGTTCCGCTGCTGCCGATTCCCTGTTTGACTGTGTTAACATTCAGGCTGATCAGGTTTCCCGTTCGCGTCGCTATTTCCGATGGCGACGTCATAAAGATAAGCATTACCATCAGGTATTGCTCATAATCCAGCTTTAACGATGAGCTCTCCCCTTTTTCCTTGTCTCCTCCGCCAATCAGCCCCTTAAATTTATCATAGGACGTCAAATCGTTGAACTCGTCCTTCAGGAGTACAACAGCCTCTCCCTTCTTCAATTCGTCCCAATCTCCGGCAGTCTCAATACCTGCCACAGCCAGGCGCAATGCACCTGACACCACAAGACCGAGCACCGGATTTACAGCAGCCGCTGCTTCTGAAATAGCCTTGATCGGCGTATCAATTTCATCTACAGAATACGTTGCCGTATAGTTTACAATGGCTCTGAATGCCAGGATTTTATTCCTTGCCGCGTTCAGATTCTGCTTCGAGGAGTTGTAACCGCCAAACAGATACTCAAGTTCAGCCTGATAAAGATAATTGATATTTCTGGACATTTCGTATCCGGTCAACGATTCTTTTTTTTCGTTCTCCCCTTCTCCATCTTCTTTCTCAACATTAGTCACCCTGCTGGAGAACATTCCGAAATCATACTGCACCGTATATAGTTGCAGCAGCAGTTTATTGCCTGCCTGTGCTAAGCTGCTGCTACTAAAGTAGGACGCAGCCGTTTTAATCATACTTGTGAGCGCAAAATCTTTTACTTTGCCGGATGTTCCCATGTTAAAGCTTGCAGGGATATCTCTTGCACTTGTCTCCTCGTCCCCCTTAAGCCCTTTCTCTGCATCTGAAAGCGCCTTCTTAGCTTCCTTCTGCTTCTGTTTCGCTTTCTTGGCTTCAGCATCATCAGCATCTTCAAACCATTTTATCAGGGAATTATATAACTTATTATAGGATGCGTTAGTTGTAAAATCGTACCAGTCTTTTGTATTCAGTTCGGACTGCCATGAAGGAACGCTTCTGATATATAAATACGCATTCTCGATTTCTTCCATTCTCAGTGAAATGGCATTGGCATTTCGCTCGTAAGTTTTATTCTGATCGCTGTTAGCGCTGATTGACTGGGCAATCCTCGTATAATTTGCAGCACTGAAGCTTCCGTTTGCATCGAACAGTTCATCCAGCATCGTCAGTTCTTCGGTTATTCCGGTCTTTAAAGTATCGGATACCTTCGGATCATTCAGCATGGACTCCAGCTGGGAACGTAATGTCTGCACTTCACCGAATATGTTGGTTACATTCGTTGCACTTGCTTTCAGCTGATTGACAAGACTGTCAAAATTAGCGAAATCTACCGGTGATGAATCGGTGCTTGCAATAAAGCTGTTGATAGCCGATTCAAAAACGCTGCTGAAATAACTGGTCCTGGCATTGGGATCATTCTGGTAAGCATTGTACATATCAATGTACTTCTGCTCTTCTTCCGTCAATGACTCTCCTTTTTTCAGCTTTTTCTGACGGGCCAATGCATTATTAATTGCTGTTTCATTTGTAATATAGTCTGTATATATCTTATACGAACCGGAATTTACACAGTTATTAAACTGCGTCTTAGCATTTGCATATGCCTGATTGATTTTTCTCAGATAAGCAGGATACTGTGCAATATCCTTCAGAATCTTATAATATTGCATTACAACTTCTACTACCGCGCCGGCTTTTTCATCCAGTTCTGCCTTTTTGTTGATGGCATTTGCATTGCTTTCCATGTTCTTCACTTCATCCACGGCTTCCAGAATCGTATCACCGGCGTCTCCCATGGTCTGAGCAATGCGGAACTTCATAAAATCACCGATCTGAGTAGAAAGTACGGCTGTATTTCCAAGATTGGCTCCTTTTGCAGCTGAGTATGACAAGGTTACTTCTGCATTCTGATAGGGCATAAAACCAGAGTAGCTGGTAGTTCCGCGTATCGCCTGCAGATACTTTTTGGAAATAGTACTGGTGCCGGGTGCAAAAGAAGACTTTACATATTCATCCAGACTATCCAGCGCAGCTTTCCCTTCCTCACTCTGGGATACTGCAAACAATCCGTATAATTCTTTCAGCAGATTATCATAATTGGTCAGCACTGCTTCTCCGTAATTATCTGCTGTCATCACAGCCTGATTGCTATATAATTTGATTCTGGCAAGATCCACCAGAAATCCGGTAAAGAAAATAGTCGGTATCAGAATCAGAGTCACCATTATAGTGATAGAACCTCTGGTTCTTTTCAGGAAAAGACCCATCAGACTTCCTCCCTCATTATCGTTTTATATCGCCTGTCAGCTTAACTGATATTAAATTTCGATTTAAATTTATTGTACCATTCCACTGCTTTATCTACCATCTCTGTTGCTTTCTTACCCAGAGATGTCTCGCTTACGATATCTATGATAAAATCCACATTACGGATAAAATCGTCACTGTCAGTCACCACTACTTCTCCCGTAGCGGAAATTTCAAAACTGTTGGGCAGTCCGATCATCGACAGACTGATCGCCGGATTCACTGATTGCTTCACGGTAGCACTGATCGTCTTATAGACAATATAATTATCCTTATCCGTAGTCAGGATCACATTACTGCCGGAATCAAAGAACATATTGCCGCACATGGAGCGAAAGAAAGATTCAAATCCTGACTTATTAAATTTCATCCCGAAGAATCTATACGGGAATAATTCTGTCGGCGTTGTGTAATTACTTCCCACGGCACTTAGCGTATCTGAACTGTTACTGTATTTCATCTGAGAACCGGCAGTCACATAAGTATCCGATTCCACATTTTTATAATAAATCAATGCATTCTGCAGATTCGCCTGCAGATTTGCTTTCTGGCACATGAAAATGGCGGCATAGTATATGGCAATTATCATGACCATGCAGAAGGGCAGCAAAATAGTGGCTTCAACTACCGCTAACCCGCTTTCATCCTTATGAAATTTTCTCATATACTATGCCTCCTCTCTCATGTGATATTATTTAAAATTATCTGCTCCTAAGATTCTTGCCCACAAATCATTAAAATATGTTTTAATGTTATCAAAGAACATAGCACATAATAATACAACGATCAGAATCATAATGATTGTTGCAACGAAGTTGGACACACCTCTTTCATCATTGCTGAAATCCTCGATGAACTGATTTACTCTGTTCATCATTCCAATATACATACGATCTAAAACATTAAACATGGCACTTCCTCCTCAACATAGAATTTATATTATCATCCGATCACCTAGAAATTGAAGCCACTGATAATCGGAACAATAATCAGAACAATGATACCTAAAAACATCAAAAGTGTAGGTATCAGAAGCTTGGACTGGATCTGTTCACCCTTTCTTCTGGCATTATGCTTATGCTCCATCCAACTTTCACTGTTCAAGGTTCTGAACAGATTTACAATTTCAGAATTACCCTTCGTATAATTCTGAATGATAGCCGTTGCCAGCTTGGTAGTATAATTGTTGTTGCATCTTGTTATGAACTTAGAGTAAGCATCCTTAGCAGATACATTATGGTCCAGGTCAATAATTACTCTCTTCATCTCTTCATAGAGAACACCTGTGCCGCTGCCGCTGGTCAGATTCCATGCCTTTGTTATGTCCATGCCGGCTACGACCAGTAGCGTCATCTTAGAAATAACCTGCGGAAACTGGGTTTCAATCTCATCTTTTCTCTGTCTTACTACCGCATCCACATTATCATAAGGAATGTATCCTAAAATGGCAAAAATACCGAAACCGACAACACCTACAATAATACTTCTTGTGCCCAGGTTCCTGGCGAAAGCAATTCCCATTGCTGCAAACCCTACACAAACACCAAGGAGAATATTTCCTATCAGAGAAGCAAGCAGATAATTTGCATAATTGAGTGCTTCTTTCTTTTCTTTAAACTGACAGCACTTGGCATTTAACTTTTTGACAGTATCATTACTGGCATCCAATTTATAAAGGTCTTTAAAACGATATCCTGCCAGGGGGATAAGATCCAGAATTCCTATTTTGCCTTGTTTCATAGCTTCCAGACGCTTTTTGCTTTCCACTATTTTCTTCTTGATCTGCTTGCCCTGCTTAATCTTCTGCTTATTATCCATATCTTTGGTATGCTTCATGTTTTCAACCCAAAGACTAAGTTCTATCTGCCCCTTTTTAATATTTTCCATTTCGGTTTCGCCGCAACACACTAACATATCCCGCACATTTTGCTCGCCGGCTGTCAGGAACAGAAAGGCAAATACTATGAAACAGGCCGAGGCTATTATCATACATATGATCATCTCAGTTCTCCTTTATACTTTGATGTTGCTGGCTTTCACCGCTATATAATAAGATACGCCGAATATTATCAGGGCCACCGTTGCAACGATATGACCAAGCATCGTATTGAACAACGCATCCATAAGTCCTCCGCCCATAGCAGACATGGCTACTACAATGACAATAGGCATTACCAGCATCATGTATGTCTCAGATTTAGCCGAAGTAATGGTTGTCTGAATTTCCTGTTCAATTTCAATCTTGTCACCAATAATCTGCTGCGTCTGTGTCAGTATGTCACAGAATCGGTTGCTCTTTCCTTCAATAACAGAATAAATTGTTGCAAAGCTGCGGATATCCTCCAGATTGCTCCTGTCTGCCAGATCCTGGAAAAGCACGCTCAATTCGACACCGCCCTTTTCGTAACTTTTAATGATATTCTTTACTTCGATTACAATATCTGCCTTTTGGTTATAAGAAAGCTCCAAATCCTTTAAAGCGGAATCCACGGCTTTCACCTCTACATTACCCGCTCTGGTAGCCACACTCATTGACTCCAGGAAGTCCCGAAACTGCAGTCTCAGAATTTTCTGTCTCTTTTTTATAGTAGATTCCGCATACATCTTCTCCAAAAAGATACCTGCCGCCAGTCCGATCACGACGGATATCGGCACCAGATGATAGAACAGATAGGCAATAACAGTAATTATAATGCTGCATACAATATAGGCCAGAACATGTTCGTGTTTCTTCATATTGCATTTATAATAAACAGGCATTTCATTCATTTTACATTCCCCCTCTACAGGTAATCATAAATACCGCTGTTGATAAATTTCTCCGGGTGAGCCATCTTAAACTCAGTACGTTTTAAAGTACCAACAACCTTCTTTACGGAAGTACGTTCCATGTCCTCCTCAAACTTAAATAACGGCTGTAAAATCACCTCGTTATCTTTCACACCTACAACTTCCGAGATAGACATGGTCTTTCTGGACTTATCTCTCATTCTGGACAGATGAATGATAATATCCACGGCAGAGCCGATCTGCTGTGTAATCGCTTTAAGAGGAAGACCCGACGCACCTGTCAGTACCATAGTCTCCAGACGGCTGATCATATCTTCTGCCGAGTTGGCATGACCGGTAGAGATGGAACCGTCATGTCCGGTGTTCATGGCCTGCAGCATATCCAGTGCTTCACCGCCTCTGACCTCACCGACAATGATTCTCTCAGGACGCATACGCAAAGAAGACTTGATCAAATCTCTCATAGTAATACCGCCTTGTCCGGTAGCATTGGCATTCTTGGTCTCCAGACGTACCAGGTTGGGAATATGCGTGATCTGCAGTTCCGCAGAGTCCTCAATAGTAATAACACGTTCATCAGCCGGAATGAAATGGGACAATGCATTCAGGAAGGTTGTCTTACCGGAGCCGGTACCTCCACTGATGAATATATTGTATTTGGCTCTTACCAGCTTCTCCAAAAAGACTGCTGCCTCCGGTGTAATGGAGCCGTAATTGATCAGTTTCTGAATCGTCATACCCTCTTCCGGGAAACGCCGAATCGTAACAATGGGACCATTCAGCGCCACAGGATCCAGCACAACGTTTACACGGGAACCATCTTTCAGTCTGGTATCTACAATAGGCTCACTCTCATTAACAGGACGTCCCATATTCTGACAGAATCGGAAAATAATTTTTCTTAAGCTTTCCTGACTCTCGAATCTGTCCGGAAGTCTCTCCAGCCTTCCGTTTCGCTCAACGAAGATCGTATCGTATCCGTTGATCATGACTTCCGTAATGCTTTTATCTGCAATGACTTTACCAAGAACCCCCAGGCCTCTGATAGACTCGAAAACAGTATCTGTCAGGCTCTTACGTGTACGGAACGAAAGAGAAGAATAATATGCAGCCGTCTTGGGGTCTCTGACCTCCGGATCATTGCTCTCCACTACCTCTCTCATACGCAGTTCCTGCATCTGCGCAATACGTTCCCGCAGTTTATTGTCCTCCAGTTCTGTATAGGAAGGGTCATCGACTACCTTATTATAAATGGCAGTCATTTCCTGGGTAAAAAAATCTTTTGGTTTTTCTGAATTCTTATTCTCCATACTTTCCCCTCGCCTACATCAATTCACCGACAAAATTCACACCGGAGTTAGAAGCCAACATGCTGATCAGCTGACCGGAGTCCATATTCTGTGCCACACCGATTCTTCCGATACGGGGAATATCCGTTGCAGCTTCTGTACCCCTTCCGTTATCAAAGTTCAGCAAGCGGCACATTTTCTTTCCATAATTATTTATAATATGTGCCTGTGAAAGGAAACGGTTCATCTTGGCAACAGAAATCACATCCGGCTTCTCAACCAGCACGATTTTATGTACCTCTTCAAAGATACTCTGTAATCTTTCATTCATTTCAACGCCCATATCCACAATAACATAATCAAAAAGTCCTGATTTCCCCACCTGATTCAAAAGTTCCGTCAGTTCCTCCCCTTTCATCTCGTAGATATCGTTGGGGCTGTCAAAGTGATTCACATAATAGAAATTTTCAGCCTTACTCTGTAACAAGCTTTGAATCTTCATAGAAACCTTAACATCAGTTCCCAGGATTGCCGCGATCTCGCTCAGACCCTTCTCCTTATTCTGAGGAAGATAACACTCATCCGATGCAACATCCTCCAGATTTAAATAGAAAGTGCTGTATCCCTGCATAGCCAGCTTGGATGCTGCTACAAGAGAAAGCGTAGTCTTGCCGGCTCCGCCCACCGGAGAGTAAAATGCAATCATGGACACACTGCGCTGTCCCAGTACATTACCTGTTTCTTTGCATACTTCTGCATACAATGCCAGAATCTGCTGATAGATCCTGCTGATCCGCTGATATTTATTGATTTTAGGGATATCCCGGCAATTCTCCGGTACCCCCTGACTTTCATCCATTAACATAATCGCCAGACTGGAACGATTTATGGCAGTCTGACCATCATATAAAGAAGCATCAAACAAGACAATATCGAATTTCTTGGAAGCCAGTGCCGTTTCCAGCGCATACTTTTCCGTATAAATCGACAAATTCAGTTCTTCATATTCTTCAAAAACATTGAGCAGACGCTGTAAATATTCTTCATTACTGTCTGCGATGGCCATTTTAATAATCATATCGGCTGCTCTCTCCTTTTCCCTCTATCCGGTGTTTTTCTAAAAAAAAGGTCAAAAGACTTCTCTTTTAACCTTCTATTCGTTCTTTATTCCTTTTGAGTTCTCCCTACCTCGTTCATTTCTAAAAAAATTATAAAATTTTTATGAAGTAATTTCAACCTGTGACAAAATGTGTGCTCATTCGACATTTCTTTTTGCCACACTTTATTCTTGCTACAACATGTCTATGCACTATATTCCAATAATATGCCTTTTAATATCTCCACCGTTTTCTCTCTGTCCAGCGTATGTTCGCTCTCCGGCAGATGCAGCAGCCAGTGATGGACTGTCCTGCACAACTCCGGTTCCGCTATCCTGATTCCCAGGCTCCTGCCTTTCTCTCCCTCAGGCCCTATCTTGCAAATCATCATCCCATTATTTACAGAAGTCAGTACAGACAGATAATCAGGAAAAATAAAGGTCATATCATTAAGCAATCTTCCCGTAACACGGTCTTCAGAAATAGCTTCAATCAGTTTACGCAGCATACTGAGCCGATCCTCTTTTTTTAAAGTCCTGTCACAAAGTTGTGAATCATCTGATAACAATCCGGTTTCCATAAACTTCTCTACAACGATTTTCGGGAAAAAGGTATAACACTTTCCTTTTTCCTGTAATCCTTTCTGAACACAGACTTTTACCATACATGGCTGACCGCTGACCAGATAGCATCCCTCATCCCATACTTTTTCATTATATAATTGTTCGACTTCTTCCGAGTCCGTTACATATTCTGCCAGTTCATGGCAGGATGACAATGTGTGATAAAAACAGGACCGGAAATATTCTATCATTTCCTTTTCTCTCAGATAAATCGCTGTCTGACAATTTTCCGATAAGCAGATCACGCCGCTATGTGTCACAATATAATACGGCAACGGATCTACATACCTGACATTGACAGCGTCATTATAGTAATAGTACAGATGATATTGCTGCCCTGAAAATAAGCAGGCCGGCAAAAAGTACCTGAAACTCTCCAGATTACGAAGATTATATTCTTCTATGGCTGTTGAAGTATCAAAACAGATAATGTGGGATATTTTGATATTAGCCTGTCTGTAAAAATAGAGATTTAAGATGCTGTTTCCTATTACTTTAGCGCTGACAGGCGCAGCTATCTCTACTCTCGGGTCCGCCTGTTTCATCTCCTCCTCGAATACACTCTGCAAAAGAGTCATGATACCGGAATATCCCCTGAAAGTGTTTTGTTCCTTTTCACCCTGCTCAGATACTGCCATCTCTGCTGCGGGCAGCCAATCTCTCCCAGACTTCATATCTGAAAGTTCCATGAATGTATCATCTATGATCTGTCTGGATCGGTAAATCCCTTCTTTCTCAAATAAAAGATTATAATACTGTCTGAGCTTTTGTCCCTCCTGTGGAGATAATTTCAGATGATATGCCAATAATTCCACTGCCTGATACGGAAGGATGCGGCTTCCCGTCAGGGCTTTGTGAATGGTAGTCCTCTCTACCCCTGAATCCCTGGACAGTCCGGCAATAGATACGTTTCTGTTTTGAATAAGTAAGTGAAGATACTCACTGAACATGGACATGGTAAATGTCCCCCCTAATCATAAGTAATCAACTGTTGTCTGCAGGTTACTTTTCTTTCGCTCTCTTAATGTCCCCGGCCGTACATTCCTCCTGGGAATAACGGGCTTTTTCATACACTCTGGCAAGTTCCTCACGCTGCATGGACTCGCCGCATTCTTTGGGCGTCAGCCTTTTTAAGAAAGCAGGGCTTCCGTCTTTCACCAGCTGCATTCTGGCGGCCCAGACTTCCTTTTTATACATCCTGCGGATCCGTTCTCTGGTACTCAAAAACTCAAAGATAGGCTTCCTTTCTTTTCTGAAATGCTCCACCTCGCATTTTTCCCGGACATCGTTAACTTCATCCAACTCTTCTGCTTCTTTATCAAGAGTCTGCTTGAAGCGATCGTACAGGAACCTGACTAAAGCATAAATTGCTGCCAGACAAATGGCAATCAGTAACACACATGCCAAAACAATGACGACTTTCTCCAGAACAAGCCAAATAACCGATGGTTCCGTATCTTCCGCCTGGATCAATCCCATGTCACCTTTGGCAGCCATTTCCTGCTCCACTACCTCCACTTGTGCCGTTTCCTTTTCCCCCTTAGGCAGAAGCTTCAGAAGCCAGATCAACAGCATTTTCAGGGCAGAGGCAATATCTCCTGCCCAGCCCAGATCAGAAGTAAGGAGTAATATGATCATAACGACCACGGCAAAAACGATTACCATGGAAATCCCGCTGCGAAACATCTGCTTTTCGGGCATACGGCCTTTACTGCTTTCATTCACTATCATAAAGTGAATATACTGCTCCAGATAAAGTTCTACAAAATATACCCCCAGGAAGATAATAATGGGCGGCACATAGTAACTTTCCCATTCCGCTATTCCCTGGTAGTGCTGCAGCATAAGACCGATTCCCGCAATACCTACGGCAACCGCCGGAGGCATACCCTCATCCAGACGTTCTTCCGTTTTAATTCTCAGATAGAAAGAATATACTGCATATCCGGTGACCATAAGTACCAGAGCCGCTTTTTCAATCCAGTCTTCAAAGGGCAGCATCATCAGGACCGCCAGCGGCAGGACATGGCTGATCAGGAATACCAGAAAATGATTGCTGTATCTGCGCACGATGGAAAAAAGGAACGGTACCATGCTGCAAAGAGCCCATTTCCACAGCACCGGCCGCTTGGCATCAATCACTCCCAGGATTGTCACCGGGACCAGAAACAGGATCCAGTGATTCATCTGGGTTACCAGAAGCTCCTGTAACATTAATATCTTTTCTTTTTTCATACTGCATCCTCCCTGACCGGCATCCACCGTACGTGAGACTCTGCCCATTCAGACAGCTGTGGCTTCTCTCTTCCCCAGAAGGGATAGAACCAGACGTACTCGCCGCCCATTTCGTCATATTCCCGGAGTAAAGACAAATAGTCGCTGTATGCATTGGGGGATACCAGCATGGTCTGAGTGCCTTTATGCTCTGTCAGCAGCTTCTCTCCGAAAGTCTCCTTAAAAGGCACCACCTTTTTGGTAGTATCCACTCTGGCCAGGGCTTTGTATATCCTGTCCATCTGACCGCTTCCGGAGCCTGCTTCAATACACACCGTATCCCCGTTTATGATATCCACACCGTTGCCGTATACCGCGATGCGAATCCCCTGTCCCAGGAAAAACTGTGCGATTCCGGCCACAATACAAAAGCACATCTCAACTGCATCCTCTTTTTTCAGGATTCCCGTATCTTCTATATTAAAGAAGATGCGGATCGTCTGCAGCGATGTATAATTCTTCTGATTGACTTTCAAGTCTCCCGTTCTGGCAGTCGCTTTCCAGTTTACGCTGCGCATATCGTCATAGGGCTGATATTCTCTGATTCCACGGTATTCAAAAGGGTCCTCCAGAAGATGGCGCTTGGTCAGGATCTCTCCGTTTAGCTGCTGCAAAGACTGTTGAAACTCCGGACTGGAAAAGGGTCTGGGGTAAACATACAGATAACAGCCCTCGTGTTTGGTCTCAACCATTTCCGTAGTCAGAAAGAGGTCAGCCGATACCAGGTCAATTCCCAGAACTTTGTAGTATCCCCTCTTTTTCGCCGTAAAAGTCAGCGTTCTGGTAATCTTCTCTCCGCCGCCCACCTGAAAGACATCGTTCCAGTAAAAAAGGTCTGTAACTTTGGATCCTTCTTTTTCTCCGAATGCCAGATTTCGATCTGTCTGAAATTTCACTTTCAGAATAGGAAGGGGAAGATGCTTGCGGTTCTCCACTACCTCCTGCAGTTCTCCCTTTTCTCCCTGGAACATTTCTTTTGTAACAAAATCTACTTTTACGTACAGGCTCCTGTTCCACATTTTCTGATAAACAATCCGCTGCAGGGTAAACAGCGCAAATGCTATGATTCCTATTCCGATTACCTTTGTCATGCGCCAAATTCCTCTGTCGGTACCGGAGTAGTGAGCAGAATCTGCTTCACCAGACTTCTGGCATCACTTCCTTTTCCATAACCATAGCTTAAGACGATCCTATGTGCCAGAACAGGCTCTGCTACTGCCTTTACGTCATCCGGAGTTACATAGGCACGCCCCTGCAGATACGCATAGGCTTTCACACAACGCAGGAAAGCCAGACTTCCTCTGGGGCTTACACCCATGACGATGCTGTCTCCCTTTCTGGTAGCCTCTACAATATCCACCATATATTCACGGATACATTTATGTACGAAAATCTTATTGGCCTCGGCCTTAGCCTGCTCCAGTTCTTCCAGTGTCAGCACACTGGAAAGCTCTGTCAGAGGTTCTTTTTCCATATAGCGGTCCAGGATCTGCAGCTCCTCTTCTTTGCTGGGCAGCCCCATGGACAGCTTCATCATGAAACGGTCCATCTGTGCCTCAGGAAGCGGGAAGGTACCGGCAGTCTCCACCGGGTTCTGGGTAGCAATTACGAAGAAAGGCTTGCCCGGCTGATAAGTCTCACCGTCAATTGTTACCTGGCGTTCCTCCATACATTCCAACAGACCTGCCTGAGTTCTGGGTGTGGCACGGTTGATTTCATCTGCCAGAAGGATGTTGGTAAAAACAGGGCCTTTCCGCAGCACAAATTCATTTTTCTGTCTGTCATAAATATTCAGTCCCGTGATATCGGAAGGTAAAAGATCCGGTGTAAACTGAATTCTGGAGAATTCCGCAGTCAGTGATTTTGCCAGTGTCTTGGCAAGCTTGGTCTTACCTGTACCCGGTACGTCCTCTAACAGCACATGGCCATCCGCCAGTATCGCTGTCAGAAGAAGTCTCGCTGTCTCCTCTTTTCCTACAATTACCTTGTTAATGTTACCCAATACGCTTTCTGCTAATTCCCTGCCTGTCATTTTAGTCTCCTTCCGTTACCAGCTGTGAAAATTCTCTTTTTTCAAATTCCTGAATGGATATGCTCTTCTTATTCGGGTTGGCATATACAAAAGTCTTATCTACATTTTCCAGATAGTTCTGAATTTTGTCATTGGTGGCACTGATGATGGCCTGGAAGCCCAGTCCTCTGATCAATTCAATGCAGCTTGCCACTTTCTCCGCATCCATCTTGGAAAATGCTTCATCCAGGATAACCAGACGCATGGTAGGGCGTCTCACCTGGCTGGGTGATAAATTGATACGATAGGCTTGGGCAAAGCTTGCAAGAAGCGCCACGTACAGCGGGTTCTGTCCCTCACCGCCGGAGTTCTTCTTGATCATTTTGCTCAGTCCGATGACCAGTCTGTCCTCGCCTTCCACAATCTGCTCCATTTCAAAGGACAGATATGACCGATAATCTGCATACTTGGTCATATTCTGCAGAGCCTCTTCCTGTTCCTTGGCGCTGGCATCCTCCGGCGGAATGAAGATCCTGATCAGATCATTCATCAGCACACCGTATTTATTTTCATGTGCCATAGAAAACAGATTCATCTGGCTGTCCACTGACTGAGAGAGGCTGGCCGGATTGATATCCAGCGTCTCATCCATGAACATATCATAATATTCTCCGAAGACACCCTTGTTCCTTGTAATCTTGAACTGATAACGGTCTTTACCGAAGTTCAGATTCCGGATGATACGGTTCAGCTCATCTCTGCGGATATAAGCTTCCCTGATAGCGCTTCGTATCTTGTAGATAAAGTCTTCTTTAAAGTGCTCAACCGCAATCTTGGCCTGCTCCCCTGCCTTCTGCTCATAGACAAGCAGCTGGTCGCAGCGCAGCTCTTCCTGCAGGGCACGGTATACCTCATTGTCCTCACCGCTGGCGGAAAAATCTCTGTCAGGATGCTTCTTTAAATAAGTGCTTCTCACGTCCACAAGGGCGTCTTTCTCCTGTGTGGACTTTTCCAGAGCCTTTTTGATGGACTCCACGGTCTGACCCAGTAATTTATTATAATCAAGTACTTTTCTGGGCGGTGCATTTTCAAAGCCTTTCGTGCCTTCATAGTTCTGCGTTCCTGACACTTGCTGCCCCTTTCGGCCGCTCTCCTGCTCCGCTGCCAGGAAGGTGGCAAACTCCTCTTCCTGCTGTTTGGAACCCAGAAGCTCTTTCTGTGCAATAACCAGCTCTTCATTCCGCACAAAATAGTCCTGCTTATACTGCTCTTTCCCGGTCTCGCGGTCATGTATCTGAAGCTTCAGGTAGTCTGCTTTCTTTTCCAGATCATGCTGCCTGTCCGTTACTTCCTTCAGTTCTTCCTTCAGACGGTCTACGGTATCTGCACCGATTTCTTCCATCTGCGCCAGTACTTTCTTCTTCTGACTTTCTTTCCTGCGTTTTTCTTCCACATCCTGATACCAGTCAAGATACTCGGAAGAAGAACTCTTTAAATATTCCATGTCAAGCAGCTTTGCTGCACTTTGCTGTGTTTCTTCCAGTGTTTCTTTTCTGACATAGAGCTTCTCCAACCGGACCTGCAGCTCTTTCTGACGTTCCCGCATACTCTTTTCACCGATATATGCTTTGCGGGTGTAATTGTCAGGGTTCATGCGGCGAAGCTGGTAACTCTGGTACAGCATACAGTCTGCAGTAACACCTACACGACACTTTCGCAGTTCTTCCACGCTGTCACACTTCATGACATTTCCAAGAAGGTAATTGACGAAAGCTTTCACATAATGTTCACTTGCTTCCACTTCCTCGGCCAGAGAGCCTTTCTTTACGGAATGCTCCTGCTCCAACAGACGCTCCGTATCTACGAGGGAAATTCTTTCCCATGGAATAAATTCCCTTTCGTTCTGTCCGCCTCCCTGTTTTCTGCCACTCTGGCGTCCCAGTTCCTCATATGCCGCGAATGCCTCACGGATGTATTTCGGCTCTACGATCAGCGCCAGCTTATTGCTGCCAAGATATCCCTCAATGGCATTTCTCCACTTTTCATCTCTGATATCAAGAAGGTCCGCCAGAATCTTTACCGGCACATCTTTTCCCAAAGTGTCATACAGCTTTAACCGGATCTGCCTGCGGGCTGCCTCCAGCTCCTTAGGATATGCTTTCTTACCAAGCTTTAGCTCCATCAGGTCCTGCTCCATGAGCGAGGCTTCCTTCTGCAGACTTCTGAGTTCGGAAGAAGCTTCCTGGCGCTGATGCTCCGCTTCTTCCCGAACTTCTTCCAGTCCATCTTTCAGGCGTTCAATCTCTTCCCCGGTAATAGTGCCCTTACAGAACTTCTCAATATCCCAAAGTGTCTGGTTGGATACCGTTTCCTCTTCTTCCCATTCCTTAAGTCTGGCAGCCGTCTCCTTCCACTTCCGTTCACTTCTGTCCAAAAGTGCGATGCTGTCCTCCAGATTGGCCAGCTTTACTTCCAGATCCGCATATCCGCTTCCGGCAATGAGACGGTTGATCTCATCATAACGCTCCTGGCATTCTTTTCTGTGAGACTCCAGCTCTTTTAAGCTTTCTGTCTGTTTCTCAATATCCTGCTCACCCTGCTTTATCTTCTCCTGCAGCTCCTGAATGGTCTGTTCAAGCGCCAGGATATTCAGTCTGTCCTTTCGATACCGCAGGCTGTCTGCCTGCTTTCTGCTTTTATCATATTTCAGATACTGCTCTTCAATTTTCTGCAGTTCTTCCAGTTCTGTCTTGGCATCCTCGATCTTCTTACGCATCCTGCCGTACAGCACAACGCTTTCCTGCATCTCTTCGATATGAATATCCTGCTCCATGCAGATATATTCTTTCACGAAATCCTCCAGACGGATATTCATGCGGAAAGGAATCGCCCGCTTGAATAGTCTTGGGAACTTCTCCATATCCAGCCCGCCCAGGTACACATCATACAGATTCCTACGGAACCTTTCATTGTTGGTGGTATAAAAATAGTCATCCCGGCTATATTCTTTTTTTAGTCTCGTCTTCAGCTCATTGATGGTGATGACTCTGCCGCTTATCCGGTAATTATCCTCAGGAACTCCTCCCTTGTGCCAGAAAAACAATCTGTTAAAATCGTTGGCAGCCGTGTCCACATCAAAGACTACGCCCACGCACTCTCTTTCATGGGTGATGGTCTGCTCCAGTTCCAGAACGATTGTGGTGGAAAAATTCTGGTTCCTCTTATATTCTGCCTGACCGTTTTCGCCAATGTTGATCATACCGCGCAGGTACTCGATCAGGTTTCGGTCGGAATCATCCGCCGCTGCTTTATTAAAAAATCCTCTTCCGTCTGTATTGGCATACAAAACAATCTGTATGGCATCAATTACGGTCGACTTACCGCTTCCGGAGTGACCGGTGAAAAAATTGATGCTCTGATTCATTTCCAGCACTTTTGCATCGATGTAATGCCAGTTATTCAGTACGATGCGTGAGACTGCCTTAAATGCCTGCTTATTATTCTCCATCGGTGATTTCTCCTTCTATGGTTTCCTCTTGTCCGGTCTCCTCTTGCTCAGGCTCCTCCTGGGAAGCTTCGCCTGCAAACAAGTCCAGCAGACCTATGATATCTTCCCGCATAAGCACCACATTGATGCTGGGGAAAATCAGAATCCTCGTCTGATTATTCAGCTCCTCCATGGAGTCCATCACTTCTATCATCTGATAACGTTTCAGAACATTCAGCGCACGCTTCATCTCCGCCTGGGAAGTCAGGTTCTTAATCAGCCCGAATTCGCCTGCCTTAGCCGTCAGATCTCCCAATGTGGTCACAATATTCACGCTGGAAGATACTTCCGCCATCTTTTCATCATAAATCAGCTTTAACAAGAGCAGATATATCGTTGCCAGCTTGGGCAGCCTTTCCCCCATCACAGGCTCTCCCTGAATATAGAT
>JBGVLR010000191.1:0-5507 GCA_045124375.1 Acetatifactor sp. | reverse complement strand
GAAAACTTAAGATTCAAAGTCTGAACGGAAGACATCCCCAAAAACAGAACGGTACAGATGATCAGCTGCATCTGTACCGTTTTTGAATTATGAACCGATTGCAAAAATCCAACGTAACAGAATCCGGTGGTACCAGGGTTTGCTTTTGGCAGCTTCCAGTAAAGTATCCATATAAGATTCAAAAAGCTGCAATTCATTTGTTTGAATTCTGTGCTGACTAAAGATTGCTTTTTGAGCCAGATTCTCCAACTCCTCCGGGAACGGAACATCAACAAGGAGAGCAAACCTTTTCGTTTGTTTCCAGCGGGTAATTGCCTTTTCATTGGATTTGCCGCGATTCCATTGGCTGCGCTTCAATTCCATACGGATCTTGCTCTGAATTGGAACAGATACAGCAAGAATAACGATCCAGAAAGCCGTCTTCAACCATTCAGGAAGTCTAAAAGGTTCTTTATGGGTAGTGGAATCTCCAGTGTCATCCGACACACTGTCATGACTTTCCACTTGCTCCATGTCTTCTGCTTCAGTCGTAGCAGAATCCTCAGAAGAGAATGGTTCTGTTTCAATGAACGCCTCTTCTGTAGGGGAAAGATGGGGTGCGGTTTCTTCCGGCAGCGTTCCTAATGTTATTCCCATCTCTTCCTCATCCAAGGGATCTGACGGTGTGGCCTCCAGGATCTTCCATATGCCGGAGCTTACGTCGTAATATTCTGCCCAGGCATGGGCATCCAGACTAGATACAACAATATCTTCACCAGCTCCACAGGTAACCATATATCCTTCTACGTATCGTGCAGGGATTCCGGCTCCGCGAAGAAGAACGGTTGCTGCAGTTGCAAAATGCACACAGTACCCTGTATCGCTCTCATTCAGGAACCATTGGGCGAAGTCCTCATGTTCAGAATTCATCCTGGGTGTATCAAGATCATAAATTGCGCAATTTTCTACATAGCGCTCAATGCGCTGGATTTTTTCACTTTGTGGAGAATCTTTCATCTTCTGAATGATATCTAATTGGGAGACCCATTGAAATGTTTCTTCCGGAAGTGCTGTGTAACTGTAATCCAATTCGTTAGAATCACCGGAAGCCGGTTGGCACAGAAAATAGCTGTATCTCTGCAGATTTTCCCCGTTGCTTACGGCGCCGTTAACCAGGGTCATATCATTACCAGGATAATAAGGAACATACAGCACATTCCGAACGCCATAGGTTACGATGATCAGCTCACCCAGGGATCTGCCACCTGCTGGAAATACCTCAGTTCGATTTACCGAAGATTCCCAACCTGTTCTGGAATACCTGTCATAGTCCCTTCCTCTGAGATAGACTGTTCCGCCAATTGGCGAGGTCACACGCATCGCGGCATAAGGTATCGTACTCTTTGGTCCCACATTTCTCAAATTCAGCTTCTCGCTGACCGCAGATTCAAAGGAATTGCCACTATTAATGTACTCTGTGGTGTCCTGCAATTTCCGGAGGAGGGAAACAACTTCTTTCTGGTATTTCCCTACATTATTTACGTATTCATCACGGGGATTTGCAGCAAACAAAAGTGCAAGTGCCACCGCAATGGGAATTGCGAAACGCAGTGTTAACCGGATTCCCTGTCCAGGGTGATTCCGTCGGGTCCAATCTGTGATCAGTAACAGAGCAAGCCCGAGAATCAATAAATATAGAAAAACAGGGTCCGGTACTCTGTCGGTAGTGACCAAACAAATCAGCAATGGCAAAATGACGGGAGGCATCAGGAAAACGATATGCTCACGTCTGCAAACAGTCCAGCTAACGCTGAAAGATGCCCAGAGTGCAAGCGCCATCAAAGGGAGCTCAACTGTCTCTGACAAAGGCTGTCCGATAACAGGCCAATCGTAAACAGCATGATAGTGGGTGGAAATCAGGCAGGCTAACGATTGCACCTGATCCCACAGTATCCCCTCTTTCAGAGTTTTCCACGACAGCAAAGCAGTCATGAACAGCAGCAATTCTCCGCCATGCTTGAACCGAAACAGCAGTGCGGAAAGAAAAGAACAGGTGGCACAGAACAGGAATAACATTAAAAGTGATTTAACTTCCAAATCATAGCCTGTCACTAGATTTCCAACCGCGCTGACAGACAGCACAACGGCAAAAACTGCGCCAATCAGGTGATTGATCCAGATCTTATGTTTCATCCGGCTCACCTCCTATGTGGTGCTGCCAGGCAGCGGAGAAGCTGCGATCCTGAATAGAGCCCTCTTTGGTATAAGGGGTACAAAGTAAGGACTCAACACACTTTTGAAGATTCCATTCATCAGTAATTGCCCAGCTTTCGATACCGTTACCGGTTAACACACGAACTTCAAAAGAAATCCGATTCTCCAGCAGCCAGTAACTGATCCATAGAAGACGGCCAAACTTACGATCCAGTTCCAGAGGATCACCACACAGATCCATCGTCAGAAGCATCAGCCCTCTTTCCGGTTCCATGGGTTCCCGGAGCATCAGATCTCCGACCTTTGCAGATAGTTTCCAGTGAATTTGATTCAAATTATCTCCCGGATGATACTGCCGGATCTCATGGTTTTCTGCATAACCACCACCCGGTTTGGGGCAGTAGGATCGTGCCAGATACTGCGTCAAATCAGGAGGAATTACCATAGGCGTTGTTTTCGGCCAGACAAGCATCATCCTTTTGTAGGTCTTTCGAATTTTGAAACGAAATAATCCCAAGTAGTCATACACTTTGGGTTTATAAGTTTCCGCAATCAAACCACCGCAATGCTCTGTTTGCAGGTTTTCCCCGGGCTTCAATATCCACTTTTCCCCGGTGATTGGTTTGGTAATGGATATTTTACTTTTCAGGGGCGGCTGAGGGGCTTTGGAATAGGGCTTCAGCTGAACGCATTCGATACTTCCAACTGGTATTTTAGCAGCCGCGGAAGGCTCCAGCCTGATGCGAATGATTGTGCCCAAGCTCAAGAGCAGTGACAGCCACGGAAAAAGGACAATGGTAAGTAGCAGGATCCAGGCAAACCATTCCTGGTATGCTCCATAGAAAATCAGGCTTCCAATCAAAGCCATCCCATATAGAACTCTTCGTCCAGCCATATCAGCGAATTCTGGGAGCAGAAATCTGGGCGATAATTTCTGCAAGTATTTGTTCCGGTGTTTTTCCCTGGCCCTCTGCCTTCGGAGAAAGAATCAAACGATGGGCAATTGTCCAAGGGAAGACTTCCCGAACATCCACAGGCAGCACATAATCCCGGCCCCGGAGCTGGGCCACAGCCTTTGCCATTGATGTCACCGCAAGAGTCGCACGGGGACTTGCACCCCGTAAAATATCCTCATTGTTTCTTGTGGCCACTATGAGATCCACGATGTATTTCACGACAGATTCTTTGATGAACGTGTTCTCCACTTCATCCTGGATCACCACAAGATTTTCACGAGTCATCAAAGCAGAAAGTTCCAGCAGAGGATTCTGCCCCTGACGGTTCAGAACCATGGATATTTCATCCTTGGGGCTTGGATATCCTAAGCTTAGGCGAATTGTGAAGCGATCCATCTGACTATCCGGAAGCAGCTGCGTTCCGGCAGCACCTGTGGGGTTCTGAGTAGCGATGACCACAAATGGCTTGGGTAGCGGATGACTGATGCCATCAACGGTTACCTGGCCTTCTTCCATGGCTTCCAGAAGTGCCGACTGGGTGCGGGAAGTAGCACGATTCAGCTCGTCTGCCAAAAACAAATTACACAGAACTGCACCCTTCTGATATACCATTTCCCCAGTACGCTGATCCGGAATCGTGTATCCGGTTACATCAGATGGCAAAACATCCGGCGTAAATTGTACTCGGTTATAATCCAGATTCAGTACTCTGGAAAAAGCCAATGCCATCGTCGTTTTTCCAACACCTGGGATGTCTTCCAAAAGAATATGTCCTTTCGCCAAAATGGCTGCCAAAACCCACAGCAGAACATTGTCCTTACCGACAACAACACGACGTACCTGGTTCAGTATCTGTTGCGCGTAGCCAGTTACCGCATTTTCTACCGTTTGCATCCAAACACCTCCGAATACAATTTTTATTTATTATATCGATTTGATACAAGGATTACAAGTTGTTCAACAAATCTTAAGGAATGAGGCATCTGATAGACTAATTCTTAAGGGAACTTGATATTTAGGGTGCTTTAATCTATAATAAAAAAGAAAGAAGGTGGAAAGTGGTGTCTTACCGATTCAAAGAAGCTCGCCTGCAGGCCGGACTGACAACTGTTCAGTTGGCTCAGAAAATGGGTCTGACTCAAGCTGCTGTCAGCCAGTGGGAATCCGGCAAAAAAGTTCCCGGCATCGAAACAATTTCTCGCCTTGCGGATCTGTATGGTGTGACGGTGGACTATCTTCTTGGTCGAGATATAGGTTCCAGTAATGTGATGATGTCTACAGAAATATTGGATGCCTCTACCCTGCCCATTCTCCACGGTGAGCCTGTCTGGGAATCAGAGCACGGCTGGGGCATTGTAAATGCTATTCAAAAGAATGTTGTTTTCGTGGCA
The DNA here is from genome assembly GCA_045124375.1 of Acetatifactor sp. Lineage (GTDB taxonomy): Bacteria > Bacillota > Clostridia > Lachnospirales > Lachnospiraceae > Acetatifactor. The sequence continues at coordinate 967 of JBGVLR010000191.1, read as the reverse complement.
GGACAAACGATTCCCTTCGAGGAACTCCATAACCTGAGGGTGCTTCCTCCTGCCTTTACCGTAGGGTATCTCCCTCATGGAGCGCCAGTAGCACGTGAGAATTTGAAAGATTACACGCAGCTTTGGATCGAACCAATTCTCCCAGACTCATTTTCGCGTGATGAATTACGCGGCTGGTATAAGATTTACTCTTTCTATGTTGAAAATGAGTATGGTGTGAGATTCATGTTTGATACCTATGGTTCCAAATGGCTTGCATTTGAACAGAAATTATAACGAAAGGCGTCAGTGTATTTGTACTGACGCCTTTATCTGTTAACCCAAATCTTCCCGAAGAATTGCATACTGCGCAATGTCACAGATTCCCTGGTTATTACGATCAGATGCACGGCTTGTACCCTCATACTTCATGCCGCACTTTTGCATGACACCACCAGAATGGGGGTTATTAATATCATGTTTGGCTTCAATCCGATTCACCCCAACTTCCGTAAACAGGAACTGCATCACCGCTGTCAGAGCCTCAGTCATGATGCCCTTATGCCACCAGGATTGGCCAATACAATAACCTATTTCAGCCTCTGCAATATCATCCCGATGATGGACAACACTTATAGAACCGATAGGCTCCCCAATTTCTTTCAGTTCAATCATCCACTGATAGAAATCAGGCTTCTCATATTCTTTGATCCACATATCCAGAATGGTATATGCACTATCAATGCTCTGATAGGTAGGCCAGGTCAAAAACTTGGTAACCTCCGGATCAGAAGCCCAATTGCGGAACATCGGTTCTGCATCCGTCATCTGTGCCATTCTTAGAATGGTAAACGCTAAATCACCCGTACCCTAGTCTCTGCCCCTCCACTTGTGACACAATAGTTCCCACTTGGAAAAACTTGAATTCCAGTTTTTCAAGAAAACACAAGTGGGGTGACGCAAGTGAAGATCAGTGAAGTAAAGCGGG
>JBGVLR010000190.1:0-2860 GCA_045124375.1 Acetatifactor sp. | reverse complement strand
AATTTATTCTTTTTTATTATAAAAGGAGCTTGCATAATTACCAACAGATAATTATGCAAAAAAATGGACAAATATTACATATAAAGTAACCGCCAAATAATGATGCGGTCAGATATAAAATTACCCCAGCCCTTTGCGAGTTGGAGTAATTCACTATAATTCACATGCGATTTTTGATAGATTGGAGTTTTTCACTCCAAGGTGCAAGCTCTGCGAGCTGATCATCGGTCATCTCTTTCGTTGGTCGATGGTCCAGCAGAAATTTCAGATATCCGTAAACATTCAGTTCATGCGCCTTTGCCATCTCAACCATTGTATAAACTACAGCACTGGCATTGGCTCCTTCTACAGAATCACTGAACAGCCAGTTCTTCCGGCCGACTGCAAATGGACGGATCGCGTTCTCGCTGAGATTGTTTGTGAAGCTGCAGCGGCCATCCTCCAGATAAATCTCTGCTGTTTCCCTCCGGTTAAGGACATAATTCACAGCTTTATCCATGCGGGTATTCCGGACTGGCTTTTGCTGCTCAAGCCACGACCAGAAAGCCTCCAGAACAGGTTTTTCCTTCTCGAGACGCAGCTGCTTACGCTTTTCATAATCACCGGGATATTTTTTGTTAATGGAATCCTCTATGGCAAACAGGCGGTTACAGTACTGGACTCCTTGTACTGCTGGCTGACTGTAATCATACTGTTTCCCTTTGGGAACGGCATCGATAAAGTACCGGCGGATATGTGCCCAGCAGGAACACCGTTTGATATCCGGCAGACTGTTGTAGCCCTGATAACCATCCGTTTCCAGATACCCATGATAGCCTTCCAGGAACTCCTTTGCATGGCTGCCGCTCCTGGTTGGAGAATAGCCATATAAAATAATGGCAGGAAGACCGTCTTCGCCGCTGCGGAACAACCACATAAAAGATTGTGTCTGTGCCCGGCGTTCTTCTTCCTTCAGTACCTGGACTCGGGTCTCATCTGCCATTGCGAAGCTGCGCTTCAGCAGTTCCCGGTGGAAGTAATCATACATTGGCTGAAAGTAATTCCTGGAGCAATAGATGATCCAGTTGGCAAGTGTTGTCCTGCTGATCTGGGCACCATACTGTTTCCAGTCTTTCTCCTGACGATAAAGGGGAAGTCCATTGGCGTACTTCTGATACATCGTCCATGCAACGGTGGATGCGGTTGCCGGGCCTTTTCCTACCAGGGCCTGCGGAACCTGAGACTTTACGATCACAGGCTTTTCCGTGTCTCCCAATCCCTCCTTACAGGACGGACATCCATAACTCTGGCTGTAGTATTCGATCACTTTGCATGTGGCCGGGATGAATTCCAGCTCACGGCGGACATACTCTTCGCCGATCAGAACCATCTGCGTACCGCAGACCGGACAGACCTGATCTTCATCCGGAAGAGGGATGACTACTTTTTCAACCTTCAGGCCTTTAAAAAGATCCTCATGGGTTGCTTTCTTCTTGCGAGTATGCTCCCGGATCACGGTCTCTTCTTCCAACAGGGAAGGATCCTGTTCCACTTCCGCTTCATCAAAAAGGTGCTGCTGTCCTGGAATGTCATCGGTTCTTCTTTCGCTGGAAGAACCGAAAAGCTTTTTGGTAAGATAGTCCACCTGTTCCTGAAGGGCTTTTTCGTGGCTGGTTTTTTCGTCAATAACAAGGCGGAGAGATCTGATCAGTTCCGTCTGTTCCGAGACCATTGTTTTCAGTTGTGTTATGGTGTCCTTCAGCTCTCGCAGCTGGATGTCTTTTGCACTGGAAGCCATCGTTCTCTCCTTGGATTTGATACCTCTATTATACCAGAAATACAGCCATTCCTAAAGGAAAACAAGTGCTGAAAAATGCTGAATTTATAAGGAAATCTACCATTTTTCTGTGCAGGATTTTTACCGGGATCCAGATGCTTTTTTACTCTGCTTTGAGTGCTTTTGGTTGGTCGATATCAATTCCTGACATCAGCCAGTCGAACTCCCGCCAGGAAAGATTCCGGACTTCCGACTGCTTCCTTGGCCATTGATAGCCGCCCCGGACAGACAACCGTTTATAGATCAGGACAAAACCATCCGGTTCACGGAACAGAGCTTTGATCCTGTCCCGTCTTCTTCCACAGAACAGGAAGAGCGCACTGGATGTCGGATCCATCTTAAGCTGGTCTTCGATAATGGCACAGAGACCATCAATCGATTTGCGCATATCTGTATAGCCGCAGACAATGTAGATTTTTTCGAGGCCGGAGATATCACCTAACATGAGGTCTCCCGGATCAGGCGGAGTGTCCTGGTGAGCAGGACAGGATCGGCATCATTGCTGATGCGGATTGTCACATCATTCATGGACACTTCAATCGTATGTGAATTGTCAAGGTTCGTTTGGTGCATCTGCGATGCTATATGCTGTTCCGGAAGGTGATCCGAAACAATGTCAATGGGAACCACGTCCTGCTTTGAGCGCGGAATCTCACAATGACCATAATTCGGTGCTGGGATCTGATCCGCTGCTGCTTTCCTGCAACGGCTGACCCAGTTATAAAAAGTGCTTACTGCGATGTCGTTTTCACGGCACCAGTCAGCATCTGTCATACCGCTTTGGCGGCATTCATTGATAAGCCTGATCTGTTCCGCCATCGGAACACGGGCTTTGCGAGTAGTTGCCATAACCTATCCTCCGTAATTGTAGTGAAATAGTCTAAATATCTTTCGCCTACAATTATAGAGGAAATCAGAATGTTAGAAAATCCGCAGGAATATTTGGCGCTTACTATCCTTACGTTCTGTACGGTAATAGGTCTTTGATATATGGAGCTTGTTATTAGCAAAATCAATGTCTGATTTTGTAAGAGCAAGTAATTC